>DASRPJ010000420.1:0-2192 GCA_035646435.1 Thermoanaerobaculia bacterium
TGGGGCGCCGGCATGGCGTCGGTCCGTTTCATCTGCGGCACCGAGGAGCTCCACAAGGAGCTCGAGGCGGAGATCGCCGGGTTCTTCGGGACCGACGACTCGATCCTCTACATGTCCTGCTGGAACGCGAACGAGGGCCTCTTCGCGGCGATCCTCGGGGAGGAGGACGGCCTCTACTCCGACGAGCTCAATCACGCCTCCATCATCGACGGCGTGCGCCTCTGCAAGGCGAAGCGCTACCGGATGCCCCACAACGACCTCGCCGCGCTCGACCGGATGCTGACGGAAGACACCGCGTCGCGCTTCCGGCTCCTCGTCACCGACGGCGTCTTCTCGATGGAGGGGGAAGAGGCGGACCTGCGCGGTCTCGTCTCGATCTGCGAGGCGAAGAACGTCCTCCTCGCCGTGGACGACTCCCACGCCACCGGGGTCCTCGGCGCGACCGGCCGCGGCACCGCGGAGGAGCAGGGCGTCTTCGACCGGATCCCCGTGACCACCGGCACCCTCGGCAAGGCGATGGGCTCGGCCGCCGGCGGTTTCGTCGCCGGGCCGAAGCCGCTCGTCGAGACTCTGCGGCAAAGGAGCCGGACGTACCTCTTCTCCAACTCCCTGCCGCCCGCCGTCGCCGCGGGCTCCCTCGAGTCGTTCCGGATGCTGCGCGAGGACCCCGCCCCCGTGCGCAAGCTCCGCGACAACGCGACCTACTTCCGGAAAGCGATCACCGAGGCCGGCTTCCGGATCCCGCACGGGACCCACCCCATCGTCCCCGTCATCGTCGGCGACACCGCGAAGGCGCTCGCGATGGGTAAGGCGCTCTTCGAGGAAGGCGTCTACGTGTCCGGCTTCGGCTACCCCGTCGTGCCGCACGGCCAGGCGCGCCTGCGCTGCCAGGTCTCCGCCGCGCACGAGCACGCCGACCTCGACCGCGCGGTGGACGCGTTCCGCAAGGTCGGAAAGAAGTTCGACGCCGTCTAGCGGAGTCAGGGTGGCCAGGGAAGCGAGACCAGATCCTCGCTCCGCTCGGATGACAGTAAGGGTCGCAAACCTTTCCGCGTGCGGGACGTAGCTTCCCTCTCGTAGATTCATGCCCGCCGCCGTCCCACTCCGCCGCGTTTTCGCACTCGTCCTGGCGGCGCTCGTCCTCGGCCCGACCGCGCGAGGGGACGACTCGGCAACGAAGAAGGACCCGCTCGCCGAGACCGTGGAGCGGATGCTCGCGGCGATCGGAGGCAGGACCGCCTGGGCGAGCCTGACGAATACGATCAACGACTCCCAACAGAATCGGCTCGAGGAGCCGACGGTCGTCCGCGCAGTCATCACGATGGATTTCACGCGACCCCGCTTCCGCATCGAAACGACTGCCCCGGGCCTCCGCGTGGTTCGCGTCATCGACGGCCCGCGAAACTGGCGACTGACTCGCCAGGGAACGATCGAAGACGTGCCCGCTGAGCTCGTATTGGAGGATCAGAAGTGGTACGCCGGCCACGTGTATCGCACCCTTCACCGCATCGCCGCTCGTGATGCGGCGCTGCGCCTCGCCATCGGACCCAAGGGACGCCTGGAGGTCTACGAGTCGGACGCGCGCATTGCGTGGTTCGCGCTCGATGCGCGGGGAGTGCCGTATGCCTACGGCCCCCACGCCGACGACACAGGCAGCATCTTCGGGCCCTGGGACTTCATCCGGGACGGCATTCGCCATCCGGCCTGGGTTTCGAGTCCCGATGGAAGCTGGCGCGCAGCGATCAAGTCACTCACGATCAACGCTCGACTGAAGGACAGCACGTTCGCCCGTCCGGCTACCTCCAAGCAGTGAGTCAATCGACCGGCCGGGCCATGAGGCGTCTCGTTGAGTTTGTCTTTACGGCCTCGGTACTGACTGCCTGTGCGAAGACGCCGGCGCCGCCCGGCGCGCAGGAGACGAACCCGCTCGAAGCGCCGCCCGTGGACGTCTCGCGCGTGGGCTCCGCGGAAGTCGCGGCCGCGTGGGCGTACCGTCGCGAGGCGTCCGCGGACCTCGATGGCGACGGGACGACGGAACGCATCGTCATCTCCGCCGACGTCACGATTTCGGAGAAGAAAGTCCCTCTCTGGGAGGACGGCCACCGCTGGGCCGTGTACGCCGAGGCGACCGACGGCAGACGCACGATGCTGTACGGCGCGTTCGTGCCGAACGGCTTCGCCGAGGCCGCCGT
>DASRPJ010000421.1:0-10016 GCA_035646435.1 Thermoanaerobaculia bacterium
CGAACGTGAACATCCTTTCGGGCCCGAACACCGTGTTCTGGCGGGACATCTCCTTCGGGGGCAATCAGTTCACCGACGCCGTCCAGAAGCAGCTCTCTCTCTCCTTCGACCAGGCGGAGGCCTTGAAGAAGGGGGAGAGAACCGGCGACCACTCGGTGCAGGAGATCCTCCCGATCCTCCGGTCCGTCACCGACGACCTCGCGCAGGAGCTGCAGAAGACGTTCGACTTCTTCCTCGCGACGACCTCGACGGCGAAAATCGACCAGCTGCTCCTTTCCGGCGGGTCCGCGCGGATCGTCAACTTCGACACGCAGCTGAAGGAGCGTTTCGGCATGCTGGTCGAGGTGATGAACCCGTTCCGGCAGATCGACGTGTCCGGGGGGTCCGTGTCGGAGGAGTGGCTGACGGAGAACGCCCCGAGCCTCGCCGTCGCGGTCGGCCTCGCGGTCCGGCACGTGGGAGACGAAGCGGCTTGATCCGGATCAACCTCCTGACCGAGGCCCGCGCGGCCGCGGCCCGCAAGAAGACGGGTCTCGTCCCCACCGGAGCGCGGCTCAACAACCTGATCCTGCTCGGCGGTGCCGCGCTCGGGATTCTCTACATCGGCGTGATGGCCCTCGTCCTGACCTCGAGGAGCCGCCATCTCGACGAAGAGATCGCGAAGGCGCAGGAAGAGGTCGCGCGGCTGCGGTCGATCATCGACGAGGTGAAGGGTTACGAGCTCAAGAAGGCGAGTCTCGAAGCCAAGATCCAGCTGATCAACAACCTCAAGACGAATCAGCGGGGCCCCGTCCGCCTGATGGACGAGATCTCCCGGGCCCTTCCCGATCTCGTGTGGCTCTCCGAGTTGACGGTCGCGGGCAATCAGGTCGCCCTGAAGGGAAGAACGCTTTCCCCGAACGCGGTCGCGACGTACCTCGAGAACATCAAGAAGAGCCCGTTTTTCGCGGAGCCCGTTTTCCGGAACCTCGGCCGGGAAGCCGGAACGCAAGGCCTCTACGTGTGGGAGATGACCTTGACGTTCACGAACGCGCAGGCGCTCGCCGTGGCCGCGTTCCCGCCCGGCTCGATACCGCCGCCAACGCCGACGCCGGTCGCCCCGGCGCCGGGGACGTAAGGACGCACGCGTGGCCATCGAGCTGAAACTCGAAGACAAACCGTGGTACTACGCCCTCGGTTGGGGACTCGGAATCGCGATCATCCTGGCGGGAGCGGTTCATTACGCTTGGTTCCGGGGCCTGAACGCGCAGATCAAGACGAAGCGCGCCGACCTGGAAACGCTCCATCAGGAGATTCAGAAGGGTCTCGCGGCCGAGCGCAAGCTGCCCCAGTTCCGCGAGGAAGTCCGCCGCCTCGAGCTCGAGCTCGCCAAGCTCCTGCAGGTCCTTCCGTCCAAGCGCAACACGGAAGAGCTCATCAAGAGGATCGAGACCCTGACGCGGCAGGGCGACTTCACGCTCCGCAAGTTCACGCCCGGAGACTTCGTGGCGAAGGAGTTCTACTCGGAGTGGCCGATCGACATCCAGCTCGACGGCACGTACCACAACCTCGCGCTCTTCTTCGACCGGATGAGCCGTTTCTCCCGGATCATCAACGTCGAGGACCTGAAGGTCACCGCCCTGGAGGGCGTTCCGCAGAAGTCGATAGGCGCGGTTTTCGTCGCGAAGACGTTCATCTACACCGGCGAGGAGCAGGCCGCGCCCGTCGAGGGCGAGGCGGGGGCCGCGCCGGGGACGGCGCCCCCGCCGGCGGCATCGAGCGCTCAGAAGCTCAAGGAGCGCGCGGAAGGACGGGGAGTCGAATGAGGGCCCGTTCCATCCTCCTCGCCTTCCTCCTCGCCGCCGCGACCGTCTTCGCGCAGAGCCCGTCTCCCACGCCCGTGCCGACGCCCGCCGCGGCTCCGGGAGAGCTCACCTCGCCCGGCCAGGCGCTGATCGATCAGGAGCAGGAGGCGCTCGCGGGCCGCGCCTACAGCTACGACCCGGCGGGCCGGCGAGACCCGTTCCGTTCTCTGCTCGTCCGGCCCGAAGATCGCGCCCGGGGGGAGAGACCGCCGGGAATCGCGGGCATGTCGATCGACGACATCGTCGTCCATGGAATCTGGCGGACCCGGACCGGCTTCATCGCGCAGATCCGGGCCGTCGACAACAAGAGCTACCTCGTCCGCGCGGGCGACCTCCTCTACGACGGGGAAGTCACTCGCGTGGGTCCGAACGAGGTCGTGTTCCGGCAAAACATCAACGATCCGCAGAGCGTCAAGCCCTTTCGGGAAGTAACCAAGCAGTTGAATGTGACCATCCGACCGTGAGGGACCGCGGGCGAGGAATACCAGCTCGACGGGAGGGACGATGAGAAGGACTTCTAGGAGTGCGGCGACGGCGATCGCGATGGCCGCCATCTTCGCGGGGGCGTTCGGGTGCTCCGGCGTCAAGAAGGGCAGCCGAGTTTCCGCCGGCGCCCCGGGCTCCACGGCGGCGGCTTCTCCGGCCGCCCCGGCGAGCGTCGCAGCGGACGCCCCGGGTCGGGTGACTCGAGCCGCGTTCAACGAAGACGCGGACGGCGCGCGGATCGTCCTGACGGCCGACGTGCCGCTGCTCTACACGTCCTACCAGCCGCGCCCGGACCTCCTCTACATCGAGATGAACGGCGTGCAGGTCTCGGAGGGTTTCGCCCCGCCGGTGCCTTCGGGCGCCCTCGTGCAGTCGATGAAGATCGAGACGATCGAGGAAATGGGCAAGCGATTCACCCGTTTGACCGTCGCGCACCGTCCCGGCCTCAAGTACGACGTTCGTTCTCTCGGGCAGGGCCTCGCCGTTGCTTTCGAGGGCGACAAAGTCGCCGTGGCGGAGCCGGAGCCCTCTCCCGCTCCGGCGCCGGTGGTCGCGGAGCCGCTCGCCCCGCCGGTGCTCGTCCGCGCGGAGCGGGCCCAGGCGCTCGAAGAAGTCACGGCGGAGACCGTCGGAGACGGGGTCGCGGTTCACCTGCTCGCGGACGGGCAGATCCAGGCGACGGACTTCCTGCTCGCCAACCCGCCTCGCCTCGTCATCGATCTGCCGGGAGTGAAGAACTCCGTGCGTCGGCGCGTCGTCCCGGTCGCCGGCGGTCTCGTCACGCGCGTCCGGGTTTCTCAGTTCCAGTCGACCCCCGATCCGATCACCCGGATCGTTCTCGACCTCGCCCGATCGTCGCCCTACACGGTGCGGGCGGACGGCGAGCGCCTCTCGGTTCTCGTCGGAGGTCTCGCTTCCCCGACGGCTTCGGCCAGCCCGGACGCCGTTCCCGTCGAGGAGCCGGTCGTCGTGGCGGAGGTCCCCGCGCCGGCGCGCGCAGAGCCCCCGGCGCCGCGGCCCGCCGCCTCGCGGACGGAGATCACGGCGCCCGAAACGGTCGTCCCCGCGCCGCCGCGCGCCGCCCCGGCCGAGCCGGTCCCGGCACAGCCCGAGCGAGTCGCCCCTGCCCCGGCGGCCGTGAATGCGCCGCCCTCGGACCCGCCAGCGCCGCTACCACCCGGAATCCGCGAGGCGCGGCGGACGCGGCCGAAGGAACCGAGCCCGAAGGTCGCCGCCCCCGCGCCGTCGCGCGAAGACGCGCTCTTCGAGGCGGCGGCCGCGGTCCTCGCCCAGCAGGAAGGGGCGGCCCGCGCCGGAGAGCTGACGGCCTTCCAGTCGCGGACCCTCGCCGAGGGCCAGTCCCAGTTCACCGGAGAGCCGATCTCGCTCGACCTGAAGGACGCCGACATCAAGGACGTGTTCCGGACGATCTCGCAGCTGACCGGACTGAACATCGTGATCGACCCGGAGGTGCGGGGCACGGTGACCGTGCAGCTCGAGAACGTGCCCTGGGACCAGGCGCTCGACCTGATCCTGAAGCAGAACGGCCTCGGCTACGTCCTCGAGAACAACATCATGCGGATCGCGACGACCGCGAAGCTCCAGACCGAGGAGTCCGACCGGGCCCGGCTCGCGGAGGCGCGGCAGGCGGCGGAGCCGACCCGCACGGTCATCAAGAAGCTCTCCTACGCGCGCGCCGTCGAAATCACGCCGACGCTGAAGAGCATCATGTCGCGGCGCGGCGACATCGTCGTGGACGCGCGGACGAACACCCTCATCATCCGCGAGATCCCGACGTTCCTGCCGGCCGTCCTCCAGCTGATCGAAAACCTCGACACCTCGACGCCACAGGTGATGATCGAGTCGCGAATCGTCGAGACGACGAAGACGCTCGGCCGGAGCCTCGGAATCAACTGGGGCTTCAGCGGCGTCGCCGACGTCGCCCACGGCAACACGACGAATCTCGTGTTCCCCAACAACGTGGACGGAGGCTTCCGCGTCGGCCTCGAGAACGGCCCGGTGATCGGCGCCATCCGGCTCGGGAACATCCTCGACACGTTCAACCTGGACATTTCACTGACCGCCGCCGAGAACCAGGGTCTGCTGAAGATCATCTCGTCGCCGAAGCTCGCCGCGCTCACGAACACGGCGGCCCTCATCCAGTCGGGCGTCCAGATCCCGGTCCAGACGACGGTCAACAACACGACGACGGTCATTTACGTCGACGCGACCCTGAGGCTCGAGGTGACGCCGCAGATCACGGCGGAGGGCACGATCCTCCTGAACGTCAATGTCCAGAAGCGTGAGCCCGCGGTCGCCTTGAACCTCGCTCTCGGACAGAACGTCCCGCTGACCATTCGCGAGTACCGGGGTCAGGTCCTCGTCCGCGACGGCGGCACGACGGTCATCGGCGGGATCTTCCAGATCAACGACCAGGATCAGAACAACATGATCCCCGGACTGTGGAAGATTCCCATTCTCGGCAACCTCTTCCGCAACAAGACCCGCACCGAGAAGCACGACGAGCTTCTGATTTTCATCACCCCCCGAATCCTCCGTTGAAACAAAAGGACGATCCCATGAAGAAAAGAGCACTATTCGCAGCGGCCCTCCTCGTCCTGGCGGCAGTCCCGGGCTGTACGAACGACGAGGGGGAGACGGAAGCTCCCGTCTTCATCGCCGTCAGCCTCGAGCTCCAGCCGGGGTTCGTGGACGTCGGCGTTCCGGCTCCCGTTCAGGTCCAGGAGATCCAGCTCCAGAGCCGGTTGAAGAACGCGAGCCAGAGCGACCCCCAGGGGTTCGCGGACACGCAGATCAACAGCTACACGGTGCGGTTCCGGAGGACCGACGGCGGGACTCGAGTCCCCCCGACGAAGACGTTCGGCGCCGGAATTCTGGTGCCCTCCGGGGGGGAGGCGACCCTCTCGAACTTTCCGATCATGGACGCGGGGGACCTCCAGCAGTCCCCGTTCGACCAGCTGCTGCCGTTCAACGGCGGCGTCGATCGGGAGACGGGTCGCCAGCAGATCAGCCTGACCTTCGACATCACCTTCTTCGGAAGGACCGTTTCCGGGCATCGGGTCCAGAGCGAAACCGCTTCGGGACTTCTTCTCTTCACGTGCGCAGGTTGTTTCTAGGGGACGGGAAGAGACACTAACGGAGGCCTTCATGCGCCGGATCGCAATCACCCTGACCGTTCTCGCGCTCGTCGCGGGCAGCTTGCGCTGCTCGTCCGACGCGCCGACGCCTCCCAAGAGCGGCCCGCCGACCGGCCCGGGGCCGGCCGGCCCGAGCGCGCTCCAGATCCGGCTCTTCACGAGCAACCCGAATCCCCCCGCGGGAACGTGCACCCTGATCCAGGCGGTCGTCACTCTGAACGGGAGTCCGGTCGCCGACGGAACGAGCGTCTCGTTCTCGACGGACTTCGGCGTTTTTGCGCAGAACGCGCTGCCTCTCATTTCCGTCGTGACGCAGAACGGCGCCGCGGTGACCGCCCTGTGCTCCGAGTTCCCGGGAACCGCCGTCGTCCGGGCAACCGCGACGTCGGGCGGAGAGACCGGTTCTGCCACGATTTCGATCCAGTTCCAGCCGGCGGCAGCCGGGGCCGGGCCGTTCGTGAGCTTCTGCGATCCGAGCTTCGGTCCTTCGACCGGCGGCACCGCCCTGTCCATCCGCGGCGGCCGGTTCTGTCCGACCTCCGGCTGCACGGGCGGCGAAGCCGCGACGACCCGCGTCGCCTTCATCGTCAACGGGGTCGTGCGGGAGGCCACCGTCGTCTCCGTGGACGGAGACTCGATCGAGGTCCTCACGCCGGGATTCCCCGAGGTGACGTCTCCGACGACGCCCGTCGAGATCCGGGTGACCCTCGCCAACAACACGGCGACCCCGACGATCCTGACCCTTCCGAACTGTTTCGCCTTCGGGACGACGACGTCGACGACGCCGACGATCACGGCCGTTCTGCCGGCGTCGGGCACGAACGAGGGGAACACGCGCGTGACGATCCTCGGCGCCGGTTTTCAGGCGCCCCTCCAGGTCTTCTTCGGCGAGGTCGAAGCGACAATCGTCTCCGTGGCCTTCAACCAGATCGTCGTTCTCACCCCGCCCGCTTTCGGCGCCGGCCGCGACAACCTGAACGAGCAGGTCGACGTGCGGGTCCGCAACGCGACGTCGGGTCTCGAAACGACGCTCGTCGGCGGGTATCGGTACGTCCAGCCGATCCAGATCACCGCGATCTCCAACAACGAACAGCGGGTGGACCGGCCGTTCACGCCCGTGACGATCTTCGGGCACGGCTTCCAGGCGCCCGTGTCGGTCACGCTCGCGGGGCGCCCCGCGATCATCATTTCCGTCTCCGAGAGCGAAATCGTCGTGCTGCCGAGCCAGCCTTTCGTGACCGGCTGCAGCGATCTCACGGGGCCGGTCCGGGTCACCAACATCAACACCGGCGACACGGCCACCGGCACCGTCAACTTCACCTATCTCGTCGCACAGACCGTCCCCACGATCGTCTCGATCGCACCGACCACGGGCCCGCCGGGAACCGTCGTCACGATCACGGGCTTCAACCTCCCCGTTTCGACGGCGGACGCCGACGTGCGGTTCGGCGGGCGCCTGGCGACCGTCTCCTCCGCGTCGTCGACGCAGCTCGTCGTCGTCCTCCCCGATCTCGGCCTGGCGGCCCCCCTCTGCCCGCCCGGTTCGCCGGTGGGTACGCCGGTGAACGTCGGAGGCGCGATCCCGGTCGTCGTCACGAACCGGCTGTCGACATGCGCCGCGACGCTCGCGACGGGCTTCCAGCCGCAGGTCCCCTGCGTCATCCCGACCCCGACCGTGACGAGCACGCCGGCGACGCCGCTGCCGACGGCGACCTTGACGCCCACCTTCGGCCCGTCTCCGACCCCGACTCCGGCGCCGGCGAACCTCGGTCTGACGAAGACCGATTCCCCGGATCCGGTCTCGAGCGGCAGCACGCTCATCTACACCCTGCAGGTCAACAACGCCGGTCCGGGCGCGGCGAACAACGTGAACGTGACGGATCCGCTGCCCGTGGGCACGACTTTCCTCTCCTGCACGGCGAGCCAGGGCACGTGCAGCGGACCCGGTTTCGGATTGAACGGCACCGTGACGGCGAACTTCGGCACGATCGGCTCGCCGGGGGTCGCGACGCTCTCGATCGCGGTGAACGTCACCGCACCGGGCGGGATCACGCTCACGAACACGGGCGTGGTGACGTCGACGACGGCCGACCCGGCCACGGGCAACAACGTCGCCTCCGCCACGACACTGGTCTCACCCGACGGGCTGGCGGATCTCGTCATCACGAAGTCCGATTCGCCGGATCCGGTCGTCTCCGGAAGCAATCTCACGTACACCATCGGCGTCGACAACGCCGGGCCGGACACGGCCGCCGCCGTCGTGATGACCGACGTTCTGCCGCCGGGAACCACCTTCGTTTCGTGCTCTGCGAGCGCGGGAACCTGCACCGGACCTCCTCCGGGTTCGACCGGGACGGTCACCGCGACTCTGGGGAACGTGGCTCCGGGCGATCCGCTCATCACGCTCTCTCTCGTCGTGAACGTCAACGCGGCCGCGGGCAGCTCGGTGAGCAACACGGCCTCGGTCAGCTCGCAGACCGCCGACTCCAACCTCGCGAACAACAGCGCGACGGCCACGACGTCGGTGACGACGACCGCGTCCACGGATCTCTCGATCACGAAGACCGATTCCCCCGATCCGGTTCTCTCCGGAAACAACCTGACGTACACCATCACGGTCGACAACATCGGCCCGAACAACGCGACGAGCGTGGAGATCAGCGATCCGCTGCCCGGAGGCACGACGTTCGTGTCGTGCGCGCCGGCGATCTGCACGGGTCCCGCGCCCGGTCAGAACGGGACGGTCCGGGCGGTCATCGGAACGCTGACGCCCGCGGATGCCCCCGTCGTGCTGACCCTCACGGTGAACGTCAACGCCGCACCGAACAGCAGCCTGACGAACACGGCCACCGTCCTGTCGGCGACGCCCGACTCGAACGCGGCCAACAACAGTGCGTCGGCGACGACGACCGTGAGCCCGTGATCCGTCTCTTTTCAAGGGTCTTCTCGCCGCCCCCTTCGGGGGGCGGCTTCGTTTTGGCTCCGTTCGCGGTATAGCGTTGCCGAGGCGCGATGGCGAACCATGACCTGGAGGAAAAGCTCCGCGACCTGAAGAAGCGGGTCGAGAGCGAGCCGCGCTCGAGGTTCTTCGTGCCGCTCGCGGAGGAATACCGGAGAGCCGGGCGCCTGCCGGAAGCGATCAGGGCCCTCGAGAACGGGTTGGCCGCGCACCCCGGCTACGTCGCCGCGCGGGTCGCGCTCGGGCGCGCGCTGCTCGAGACGGGCCGGATCGAGGAGTCGGTAGAGGCTTTCTCGAAGGCCCTGTCCGACGACCCCTCGAACCTCGTCGCCGCCAAGGCGCTCGGAGACATCCACCTCTCCCGCGGCGAGCCGATGGAAGCGCTCAAGCGATATCTCCGCTTCCGCGCCGTGTCGGGCGACCGGCGGCTGGACGACATCATTGCGAAGCTTCGCAACCGGATCGGTCCCGCGTCCGAGCCTTCCGCCGCGCCGGCACCTGCTCCGCCGGTTCTGCCGCCGTCGGCCTTCGCGCCGCCGGCGGCGATCGAGCCCGCCGAGGCGGCGGAGCCGCGTCGTCTCGTCAGCCCGATGCCGCCGCTCGAGCTCTGGCCGGCGCCGCCGCCCCGCCGGGAGACGGACCCCTTCGACATCACGTCGGTCCCCTACGCGCCGGCGCCGAAGCCGGCCTCGACCGCGCCGGAGCCCGCCGAGGAAATGCTCTCGCGGGACGTGCGCCTCGACGCGACGCCCCCGCCGGACGCGGAGATCCGGACGCGCCGGATTCGTCTCCCCGAAGCAACGTGGCCCTTCGAGCCCGCTTCCGCGACCGAGCCGGCGCCGACTCCGCCCGCCGAAACGGCCGAGGCAGACCCCCTCCCTCCCGACGGGAGCGGCGCGAGCGGCCGCACGCTCGCCGAGCTCTACTTCGAACAGGGGCACGACGCGGACGCGATCCGCCTCGCGGACGATCTGCTCGTCGCGATCCCCGGAGACGAGGGCCTCCGGCGACTGCGGGAGGAAGCGGCCCGGCGGCTCGCCGCACACGCCCCGGCCGCGCCGCCGGGAGGAGAGCTGCCTCCGCCCGTCCTCGACCCGGGCCGGGAACGGCGGCTGGCGAAGGTCCGTCTCTTGAACCAGTGGCTCGACGCCGTGTCGGAGAGGAGCCGCGCGTGAGCGTCTTCACCGAGACGCTTCGCCGGGTCGCCGCGAAAGTCGAGGGGGCCCGGACCGTCTCGCTCGTGGGCGCGGACGGGATCCCCGTGGAGACGTGGGGTGCGCCGGAAGGCCTTTCGATCGAGTCGGTTGCAGCCGAGCTCGGCGGCCTCTTGAAGGCCGCGCGAAGCACGAGCGCCGCGTCGGGGGAGGGGGAGGTCCGCGAGGTCGCGAGCGTGACCGACGGCGGCATCACGCTCCTCTCGCGGGTGACCCGGGAGTATTATCTGCTGCTACTTCTGGCCCGCGAGGGCAACCTCGGGCGCGGCCGCTTCGAGCTGCGCAAGGCCGCGGTGGCCCTCGAGAAGGAGCTTTTCTAGAGAATGCTTTCCTTCAAAGAAATCAGAGAGCTGAT
>DASRPJ010000422.1:0-10127 GCA_035646435.1 Thermoanaerobaculia bacterium
GGGTTCGACTACGCCTACCTGCAGCCCGGAATGACGCGGGTCGTGCAGGCGGCCGGCCGGCTCATCCGGAGCGAAACGGACCGGGGGGTCATCGCCCTTCTCTGCCGCCGATTCCTGGAGGAGCCCTACGCGAGCCGTCTCCCCCGCGACTGGTACGCGGAGAGCCCGAACGAGCTCCTGACGCAGCGGCCCGCCGAGGAGATCCGGGAGTTCTTCGAAGGCTACGGACGGCCGTCGTGAGGTCCTCGTCCGCCCCGAAGGGGCCCCGCCTGACCGTCGACGCGTGGGTGCGCGACCGCCGCGGGCGGCTGCTCCTCGTCCGCCGGGGCGGGCCGCCGTTCGAGGGGCGCTGGGCGCTGCCCGGCGGCTTCTGCGACGTGGGAGAGAGGACGGAGGAGTGCGGCGCGCGGGAGGTCGAGGAAGAGACGGGCGTGAAAGTGCGGATCGGAGAGCTGCTCGGCGTCTACTCCGATCCGAAGCGGGACCCGCGCGGCCACACCGTGACGGTGCTCTACGCGGCTCGCCCGATGCGGGGGATCGCGCCGCGCGGAGGCGACGACGCCGCCGAGGCAAAGTGGTTCACGCCGCGGGAAGTCGCGAAGCTCGACTTCGCTTTCGATCACGGAAAGATCGTTCGCGAACAGTTCGGGCGCCGCCGGGCGCGTCGCCCGACTCGCTAGGGAACGACTGGCTCGACCGACGGGGGAGCGGCCTCCGCGCGGGCGGCACGCCGCCGCTCGAGAATGAACTGCTCCCGCGCCGCGTCGAACTTGACCTTGTGGCGCTCGATCTGGGCAACGGCTTCGTCGATCGACGGCGCGAGCGTGACGAGGTCGAGGTCGGCGGGATCCATGAGGCTTCGCGATACCATCTCGCGCCGCATCCAGTCGAGCAGTCCGCGCCACATGTCCCCGACGAGCACGACGGGGCGCTCCGTCAGGAAGCCGACCTGCAGGAGCTGCCACACCATGAAGAGCTCCAGGCTCGTACCGACTCCCCCCGGGAAGATCACGAAGGCCTGCGACATCCGGACGAAGTGGTGAAGCCGCGAGAAAAAGGTCCGATGGGCGGTCACCGTGTCGAGGTACGGGTTGGCCTTCTCGTAGGGGATCGATATCGTGAGGCCGAAGGACCGGGTCTTGCGCGTTCCCCTCGAGGAAGCGGCGCCCTCGTTCGCCGCTTCCATCAATCCGGGTCCGCCGCCCGTAACGATGTCGCATCCGATCTCCGTCAGGCGGGAGGCGAGCCCTCGAACCTCCACGTACTCGCGATCTCCCGGTCGGATTCGCGCGCTGCCGAAGACCGCGACGCGGTAGAAGTGGAGCTCGGCCGGGGTGAGCTCTTCCAGCTCCTCGATCGTGTTCCAGAGCCGGACGATCGTGCGGTCGATGATCTTGCCGACGTCCGGCTCTCTCCGGACTTTCCGCGTTTCTCTCATACCGGGCACTCCCGAAGTCTCGGCAGGTCGGCCGGCGCTGGCCCGCGGGCCGGGCCGGCGGCCGCTCATCGGCCCGCTATTCGGCCGACCGGAGCGTCACGGAGAAGGCCCTCGAGAGAAGGCCGTCCTCGGTCACGGCCCAGACCGTGTAGCGGTAAAAGGTCGCCGGACTCGCGGCCGGGTCCAGGTACGCATAGGCAAACGAATCGGCCGCGCGGTTCGACGAGGGGATGATCTCGGGTCCGGTCCTCGCGACCCGTCCGTCGTTCAGGACTTCCTCGCGAAAGATCGCCCAGCCGGCGAGACCCTCGTGCGAAGAGGTATTCCACGTCAGTCGCGGGCCGTCGGGCCCACCAATCGCGTGCGCGCTCAACCCGCCGTAAGGGAACGCAGCCGCGGTCTCGAAGGCCGCGGGAGCCCGCAGCATTCCGCCGGGGAATCCGCCCGCCACGACCCAGTCGAGGCGCGCCACGCCTCCGAGCGGGACGGTCCGTGCGTCGCCCGCCGCGAGCAGGAGCACGTCGGGGGGGAGCGCCACGTCGCGATAACGCACGACGACCGCGCCCGCCGCGGCATCCTCGGGCCATGAAACGCGGAGCGCCGACGCGCCGTCGCCCGGCAGATAGGTCCGGTGTCTCAACGTAAAGCGGGCAGGGGCGGCGGCGTCGAGCGCGCCCGCCTGGAGATCGAGAAGGCCGACCCGGGACGGCGTCGCTTCCGGTTCGAGCGTCGAGTAGAGCCGCGCCGCGAAACGCGCGAGTGGAAGCTGCTCGGTCTCTCCGGTCCGCTCGGCGTAGCTCTTCAGGAGGACCGGGAGGACGGGCTCGCCCGACTCCGCGGCCCTCTCCCATGCCTGCACGAGAAAGCCGGGGCCGGCCGCGCGGGCGAGCTCGTCCACGAAGAGGCGCCCGAGAGTACCCGGGTCCGCGTGGAGCGAGAGCTGCGGCGCCGCGGCCGCCAGGAGCGTGGCCTCGGCGTCGGCCGCCGCATCGGCGGTCGCGAGGAGCGCTGCGGTCGCCTCGGTCAGGAAAGTGCCGTCGGGGGCGCCGTAACCCTCGAGGGTCGCGCGGGCGACCTGCCGCGACACTTCCCGGACGATCGCCTCCGCCGTCAGGCCGTTTCCGTCGAGGAGAACCGCCGGCGCGACGAGGCGGCGGCCTCCGTCAACGGAGCGCGCCGTCAGCCGGCGAACGCCCTCCGCCTCCTTCCGCGCGACGAAGACGCGGAGGGGCTGGCTGTCGCTGAACGGGTTTCGCCATCCCTGGCGGGCGTACAGGTCGGTGAAGAGGCGCCGCATCTCGACCGCCAGCAGCCCGGGAAGGGACGGGTCGTCCGCTTCGTCGAAGAGGAGCGCCCGGCCCGCCAGGATGGTCTGCGCCGGGCCGAAGTTGCGGTGGGGGCTGTGGATCCAGGCCTCGGAGGAGGGATCGATAGAGGGCTGGGCCGAGGCCGTGATGGCGGCCGCGAGCAGCAAGACACTGGTGATCAGCGACTTGCGGGCCTTCCCTCCCCCGTCCTCCGAGCGCATGGTTTTTTAGAATAGTCGCCGGGCCCCGGCCCGTCAATCGTTTTACGGCCGGAGGAGAGAAGTCGTTTGCGGGAAAGCGAGCGCGAGGCCGTCGCCGACGTCGCCTCGAGGCGCCTCGAGGCGCCTAAGCGACCGCGGGAGGGGCTTTCGTCGGGCGGGCGCCCGGCTCCGGCAGCTTGACGACCACGACCGTGATGTTGTCGACGCCCCCGCGCTCGTTGGCGGTGTCCACGAGCTTCCGGCAGAGGTCCTGCGGCGTGGGCTCGGACTCCGCCAGGTCGTGGATCTCCTCGTCGGAGAGCATCGTCGTCAGGCCGTCGGAGCAGAAGATGAACTCGTCGCCCGGAACGAAGGACAGCTCCTTCAGGTCGGGCGAAACCGACGGGCCCCCGCCGAGGGCCCGGGTCACGACGTTCTTCAAGGGGTGCGTCTTGGCCTCTTCCTCCGTCAGGATTCCCGCGGCGACCTGCTCGTGGACCCAGGAGTGGTCGTCGGTCAGGCGGGAGAGGGACCCGTCGCGCATGAGGTACGCGCGGCTGTCGCCGACGTGGGCGAGCGACAGCGTCTTCTCGTTGATCAGGCCGGCCACGACGGTCGTGCCCATCCCCTTCAGCCAGGGTTGCGCCGCGACGGCAGCCATGACGCGCTCGTTCGCCTTTTCGATCGCGATCGCGAGCCGGTTGCTGTTGAACTGAAGCTGGTGGTCGTAGCGGAACGGCCAGGTCGCTTCTTCCTTCTGCCGTGTCGCGGCAATGAACTCGCCGATCGTCTCGACGGTGATCTTCGCGGCGACCTCTCCCGCCGCGTGGCCTCCCATGCCGTCCGCGACGATGAAGAGACCTTCGGAGACGTCTAGCGCATACGCGTCTTCGTTGTGCTTCCTCTTCCGACCGACGTCGGTCAGGCCGAAGGCTTCCACCGGTGTCATCGCGCCGCTGGCCATCGCGATCAGCAACGCCCCGGGCACTCGCGCTCCCGAAGGCGCGGGCCGGGTTCGTGCGGCTGGGCCGGAAACGTCAAGCTTTCACCGCGCGCTCGGCCCGGACTTCTTCGAGCGCCCGGCGGGCATCGGACTGCGCGGGGTCCCAGCTCACGGCATCCTGGAAGGACTTCTCGGCCTTCGAGAGGAGACCCGCCTGTCGGAAAATCTTCCCGGCGTCCTTCAGCAGCACGACGTTGTGCGGGTCGAGGGCGACCGCGGTCTCGAGGGCTTTCACCGCCGACCGAAGATCCCCGGCGCGAGCCGACGCGAGTCCGAGGTGGTGGTGAGCCCTCGCGTCCTTCGGGTCCTTCCGAGCGGCGAGGGCGAAGTTGCCGGCCGCTTCCGCGAAGGCGCCCGAGCGGTAGGCTCGGTTCCCCTGCTCGATGTAGTCCTGGACGACCGCGTCGACCGAGCCTCCGTGAGACGCGAGCAGCCGCTCCCGATCGTAGGCCTGACGCCGGTCGGGGTTGCAAAGGACGTTCAACGCCTCGGTCAGCCCCTGAAACCGGGCTTCGGCTTCCGCCTTCTCCCCCGTCGGCGCGAGGTCGGGATGGGCCTGGCGCGCGAGCGCGCGAAACCGCTCTCGAATCTCGCTCTCGCTGGCCTCGCGGCCAACGCCGAGCAGCGTGTAGTAATCGTCGGTCTGGAGCATGTCTTCCGAGTCGATCGGAAATCGAGGATCCTCGCCACTAACATAAGGGATAAGGCTCCATCGGAGCAAGCGACGCGTTTGTGCCGCCGGTCACGTTCGAGGGCGCTTGGGCGGCTTCGATCGCCTGCCGGTGAATCAGCGCCGCTTGGCGACGAGAATTCTGCGGGCGGACGTGCGGATGACGGGCGCCAGATTACGATCCCGGAAGACCCCCCGGAGCTCGCGCACCGAGAGGCGCTTCAGGAGCGGGAGCGTGACGTCGAGCGGGACTCTCGGATTTCGCACGAGCGCGATCGTGACGGCGGGCCGGCGCATCCACTCCCGGTTCTTCGTGATCCGACGATAGAGCTCCTCGTCGAGGTTCCTCATCGCCGCGAAGCCTTCGACCTCGTTGTCCGTCAGCGCCCGCGACTTGAGCACGGCGATTCCGATGAGCTTGTTGGTGTCGCCGATCAGGATCCGGCGCTCCTCGCGGCTGCCCTTGTACGCGAGGTCGATCTTCTGCGAGATGGTCATGAGGGCGATCCGACGGTAGACGGCGCCGATGAAGAGCGAGCTCTCGTCCTCGGAGGCGCCGCCGGCAGCCTCCGCCTCCCCTTCCACCTCCGCTTCGCTCTCCTCGTCGAAGTCGATGTTGGCTTCGAGGTCCTCCGCAACCCCCTCCTTCACGGCTTCGGAGCTGGCGAGCTCCTCGGCGCGCCGGGCGTCGTCCTCGCGGCGCCGGCTCCCCTTGTCGTGGAATTCCTCGATGAACTCGGCGAGGAGCCTCCGTCCTTCCCCCGTCAACCCCGGGTTCTCGCGCAGGGCGGAGACGAGCGCCGGCTGCGAGATCAAGCGCGCCTGATTCGCGATCAGCGCCTCCTGAGGCCGGCCCGTCGCCGACTGCGCCAGGTGCAGGAGGGTCGCATCCCGCACGACCCGCGACCGAACCACCTCTTCGAGAACGAAAGGATCGTCGGTCTCCCGAGCGAGCACGTCCAGCTCGGCGGGCAGGGGGTTCCCGTTCTTGACGAAAGCGACGAGCCGGTCGGGCGGCTCCTCCCGCAGCGTCTTGTGCGCCGTCGCCGCGACTTCCCGCTCCGGGTCCCGAACGACGACGAGGAGCGCGCGGAGCGCGTCTTCGGGCTCCAGAGGAAGCAACCCGCGCGCCGCGAAAAGACGGATCTGCCGGGGCGCGGCGCCGCTGCGAAGCAGGGCAACGAGATCCTCGGAATCCGGGAGGCCGGTACTGCTCAACTCGAGCGGGAGATTACCCTCGCGAAGTCAAATCCGGGAGTACGACGTTACGGACGACCTCCCCGGGGCCGCCGAGCCTCTCCCCGGGGCGGCCGTCGACGGAGACGCGAACGCCACCCGCGTTGCCGAGCGTCACTCGGAAATCTCTCTGCGCTTCGAACCGCCGGCTCTCTCCCGCGGTAACGAGACCCCCGAAAACTTTCTCGCCGTCGGCGGAGATCTCGATCCAGGAGGGCTCGTCGAAATCGAGCACGAGCGCGATGCCTCCCGCGTTCGAGAGAAGCTCGCGAGAGTCTTCCCGGATGAGAGGGGTCGGCTCGTTCGAGGGCGACACGTTCTTGAAGGAGATCGGCTCGGCTCCGGCGATTCCGGAGGTGGGCGCGGCGGGGCGGCGGTGGTCCGGGCTCGCGATGAGCCCGAGGAGAAGAAGCACCGCGGTGACCCCGCCCAGGATCGTGCCGGCGGTGGATCGCCGCCCTCTCAGGAACCGCGAGCCGAGGCCCGGCTTGCCGGAAGTGGACGGAGCGTCGCCGGTCTGGACGACCGCGAGATACGCGTTGATCTTGTCGACGGGATCGAGACCGAGATGCAGGCAATAGGCCCGGATGAAGCCTCGGGTGAACACCGGGGCCGGCAGCTTGACGAGGTCGCTTCGCTCGAGCGCGGAGAGAAGCCGCAGCGAAATCTTCGTCGCCGCCGAGATCTCTTCGAGGGAGACTTCGCGGACGACACGCTCCCGGCGGAGCTCGTCTCCGAAGCTCGGACCCGACGGTCGAGTGTTTGCCATCCGTCGAAATTGAACCTGAATTGTGTTAGTGAGCCGTTTGATTCTGCTCGATGCTAGACCCCCTTCGGACGGCGCGCAAGGATTCTTTGCGTCGCCGCGCGAACGGCGGGAGAAGCGCCGGGCGAGACGCTCCAGAGCGACAGGTCCTCGTCGGTCGCTCGCGAGAGCAGGCGCTCGAGAACCTCTTCGGGGAGGCGCGGGTGGCCGAGAAGCGCCTCCCGGACGGACCGCCGCACGCTCCAGCGGGGGTGACCGGCGACGGCGGCGATCGTTTCGGGGTCGGCTCTCGCGCCGACGGCCGAGAGGACGTCCGACTCCGTCGCGAACCGATTGTCCAGCAGGGCGGCGACGACCCGCGGGTCGGGGTCATGCCGGAGGGCCTGGAGCATCCCCCGACCGGCCGTCCGGGCGAGGTGCATCCGCTCGGCGAGGGCCATGTCGGAGGCACGCCGGAGAAGCAGCCGATCGGCCGCCCGGCGGAGCTCCGGGTTCGCCCGCACGTCCGCAGAAAGGTGGGCCAGGTCGTAGGAAAACAGCGTTTCCACGAGGGAGAGCGCGTCCGCCCGGGGGGTCAGGCGATGGGACGCGAGAGCGAGGCGGACGGCATGGAACCGCCGGGCCTCCGGGTCGTGAAGGATGGCTTCGAGCTCGGACGGCGCCAGGTCCATCCGGCGCAGTGCCAGGAGGAACTTCCCCTCCGCTCCCAACTGCTAGGGCCTTCCCCCGGTCCGCGGCGGAGTTGCGCGGCGGCACGCCGCGGCGAGGCGGCGGGAAAGCGTTTCGAACGCGGCCCGGCCACCGGTCTCCGCGGCGGCGACGAGGGCCGATCCCACGACGACGCCGTCCGCGAGACGCCCCGCGGCGAGAGCGGCGGCAGGAGTCGAGATGCCGAACCCCACCGCGATCGGCAGGCGACCGCCCGAGCGGGCGCGCCGCGCCCGAACGATGGTCGCCGGCAGGGTCGGGGGAAGGAAGTCGCGAGCTCCCGTCGTCCCGGCCCGCGAGACGACGTACAGAAAGCCGCTCGAGAGCCGGGCGGCGCTCCTCATCCGCTCGACCGAGGACGTCGGAGAGACGAGGAACACCGTGTCGAGAAAGGCCGAGCGCAGTAGCGGCTGGATCTCCCCCGCCTCCTCGGGCGGGAGGTCGGTGACGAGAACGGCGTCGAACCCCGCGGCCTTCGCCTCCGCCGCTGAGCGTTCGAGCCCGCGTCGGAGGAGCGGGTTCAGGTAGGAGAACAGGACGAGCGGGGTCGCGCTCTCGCGGCGGATGGCCCGCGCGAGGCGCCAGACCGCCGGGAGGTTCGTCCCGGCCGCGAGGGACCTCTCCGCCGAGCGCTGGAGCACCGGACCGTCCGCGATCGGATCGGAGAACGGAACGCCGAGCTCCAGGACGTCCGCGCCGGCTCGATCGAGGGACCGCGCGAGGGCGAGCGTGCCGCCCGCGGCCGGGTCGCCCGCGGTCAGGTAACCGATGAACGCCGACCGCCGTTCGCCGGCCGCGAGCTCGAAGGCGGCGGCGATACGGCTCGCCGTCACCCGCCGGAATTCTCGACGATCTCGAGATCCTTGTCGCCGCGGCCCGAGAGGTTGACGAGGATCCAGGACCTCTTCGACATCGTCCGCGCGAGTCGGACGGCGAAAGCGACCGCATGCGCGCTCTCGAGCGCCGGAAGGATTCCTTCGGTCCGGGCGAGGAGCCGGAAAGCGTGGACGGCCTGGCGATCCGAGACCCGGTGGTAGCGGACGCGCCCGGTCGAGGCGAGGTACGCGTGCTCCGGCCCGACCGCGGGATAGTCGAGCCCCGCGGAGATCGAGTGCGTCGGCAGGACCTGTCCGTCGGCGTCCTGCAGCAGCATCGTGCGCGTTCCGTGGAGGACGCCGACGGCGCCCCCGGCGAACCGCGCCGCGTGATCCCCGGGGCGCCGTCCCCGCCCGCCGGCTTCGACGCCGTGGAGCGAGACCGCCGTGTCGAGGTACGCGGAGAAGAGCCCGATCGCGTTCGACCCCCCCCCGACGCACGCGACCGCGGCGTGGGGGTCCCGTCCGGCCAGCCGGCGAAACTGCGCGCGGGCCTCCCGGCCGATGATCGACTGGAAGTGCCGCACGATCGCCGGATAGGGATGGGGACCGAGCGCCGAGCCCAGAACGTAGTGCGTGGTCGCGACGTTCTCGATCCAGTCGCGCATCGCCTCGTTGATCGCGTCCTTCAGCGTCCGCGATCCCGAGTCCACCGGCACGACCTCGGCGCCGAGGAGCCGGATGCGCGACACGTTCGGCGACTGCCTCTCCATGTCCACGGCGCCCATGTAGACGACGCAGGGAATCCCGAGCCGAGCCGCCGCCGCGGCCGTCGCCACCCCGTGCTGCCCCGCCCCCGTCTCGGCGACGACGCGGGTCTTCCCCATCCGCTTCGCGAGCAGCACCTGGCCGAGACAATTGTTGAGCTTGTGCGCGCCCGTGTGAAGCAAGTCTTCCCTCTTCAGAACGATCCGCGCCCCCCCCGCGCTCTCCGACAGCCGCGGCGTCTCGGTGATCGGGGTGGGTCGGCCGCCGTAGGTCGAGAGCAGCGCCCCGAGGTCGGCGCGGAAGCGCGCGTCCGCGCGGTAGCGTGCAAATGCCCACTCGAGCTCTTCGAGCGGAGCCATCAGGGTCTCCGGCGAAAACCGGCCACCGAAGGGTCCGAAGTATCCGGGCGCGTCAGCGGCAGCGCGCATCCGCTTCCCGAACCGCGGCGAAGAACCCTTCCATCTTCGCCCGGTCTTTCACTCCCGGCGAGGACTCGACCCCGGAGGCGACGTCCACGGCGGCCGGCCGCGTTCTCGCGATCGAGTCGCCGACGTTCCCGGCGTGCAGCCCTCCGGCGACGAAGAGCGGAACGGGCCACGTCCGGGTTTCGAGCAGCGTCCAGTCGAAAGTCACGCCGGTCCCGCCGAATCCGCCTCCCGATGACGAATCGAAGAGGATCCCCGCGCAGCGCTGGAGGAGCTCCGGCGGCGGGATCTCTCCGGCCCGGCCGGCATGCGCGACCGCGAGCACGGGGACCCCGACGTGATGGAGGTCCTCCTCCGTGAGGCGGCGGTGAACCTGGACGAGGTCGAGTGACGCCTGCGCGACCGCGTCCTCGATCTCCCGGTAAGTCTCGTCCACGAACACTCCGACCCGCCGGGCTCTGTCGACCACCGCCGCGAGGCGTCGCGCCCGCGCCGGGGAAACCCGGCGGGGCGAGCGCGCGGAAAAGTTGAAGCCAACGTAGGCCGCCCCGAGGTCGCACGCGGCGCGAACGTCTTCTTCGCGGGTCAGGCCGCAGACTTTCACCTCCGTCAACTCGCGAGCTCCCGGAGAGTCCGTTCCGGATCCTCGGAGCGGAGGAGGCTTTCGCCGACGAGGAACGCCTTCCAGCCGGCGGCGGAGAGGCGCGCGACCTCGTCTCGCGACGAGATCCCGCTCTCCGCGAGCGGGATCGGCCCGGCCGGGAGATCGCCGGCGAGGAGCTCCAGCGACG
>DASRPJ010000423.1:0-2036 GCA_035646435.1 Thermoanaerobaculia bacterium
TACACGGCCGACAACACGACCCCGGTGGCCGCTGCGACGGCCCACCAGCGGTAAGGCGACGCCCAGGTCCCGATGAGGATGAGGAACTCGCCGACGAATCCGTTCAAGCCCGGGAGGCCGATCGAAGAGAAGGTCGCGAACAGGAAGAGACCCGTCGTCACGGGCACGACGCCCGCAATTCCTCCGTAGTCCGCGATCTCGCGGGTATGCGTGCGCTCGTAGAGCACTCCGACGAGGAGGAAGAGCGCGCCCGTCGAGAGACCGTGGTTGACCATCTGAAGGACCGCGCCGGAAAGCGCCGTGCTCGTGAAGGCCCCGATGCCGATCACGACGAGGCCGAGGTGCGACACCGACGAGTACGCGACGAGGCGTTTCATATCCTTCTGGGCATAGGCCACGAACGCGCCGTAGACGACTCCGATCACCCCGAGGGTGCCCACCCAGGGCGCAAAGCGCAGGGCGGAATCGGGAAAGAGAGGCAGCGCGAATCGGATGTAGCCGTAGACCCCGAGCTTCAAGAGTACGCCCGCGAGGATGATCGAGCCCGCAGTGGGGGCCTCGGTGTGCGCATCCGGGAGCCACGTGTGCAGCGGGAAGACCGGGACCTTCACCGCGAAGGCGATCGCGAACGCGAGAAAGAGGAGCGTCTGAATTCCCATGGACGGGTACGTGAGGCGCGCAAGATCCGCGAGGAGAAACGACCACTGGCCCGAGACCGCCCGATGGCGGATCGCGAGGTAGAGGATCGCGAGGAACATGAAGAGACTCCCCGCCATCGTGAACAGGAAGAACTTCATCGCGGCGTAGATCCGTCTCCCGCCGCCCCAGATCCCGATGATGAAGTACATCGGGACGAGCATCACTTCCCAGAAGACGTAGAAGAGCGCGAGGTCGAGTGCCACCAGGCTTCCGATCATCCCCGTCTCGAGGACGAGGAACGCGATCGAGAAGCCTCGCACGCTCTTTTCGACGTGCGTGAGCGAGAAGAGGAGCGACACCGGCGTCAGGACCGTCGCGAGAAGGACGAGCAGGAGCGAGATGCCGTCGATCCCGAGGCTGTACGAGATCCCGAGGGCCGGAATCCAGCTCGCGTGCTCCGTGAACTGCATGCCGGACGAGCCGAGGTCGAACCGGAACCAGAGCGGCAGCGAGAGCGCGAGCTCGACGACCGAAGCGGCGAGCGCGAACACCTTCGCCTCCCGCCGGCGGCTCTCGGGAAAGAAGAGCAGCAGCGCCGCCGCGGCGGTCGGCAGGAACACGAGCACGGAGAGCAGGCGGCTCTCCAGGATCGCCGTCAAGGCGCCCCGCCCATGACGAAGAGGAGAAGGGCGACGATTCCTAGGAGGAACGTCAACGCGTAGTTCCGGACGTTTCCGGTCTGGAGGAACCGGAGCGAGTCGCCGACGAGCTCGACGACGAAGGCACCGGCGTTCAGCACCCCGTCGATGATGAGGACGTCGACGACCTTCCAGAGCACCCGCGCGAGCCAGACGAACGGGCGGACGATGACGGCGTCGTAGAATTCGTCCACGCGGAACCGGTCCGAGACGAGCGCGTACAGGGCGGGGAACCGGGCCGCGATGAGCGCCGGAGTCCGTCCGCCGTCCTTCGCATACCACTTCCAGGCGACGAGGAGGCCGAGGAGCGCCACGGTGACGGAAATCCCCATCAGCAGCCACTCGGTCGAGTGCGGAAGGTGGTGAGCCCCCTCCGCCCCCGGAAAGCGCACCGGCGCGAGCACGGGGGCGAGAAAGCCGGCGATCCAGCTCGCGCGCTCGCCGAAGACCGCCGGCAGACCGATGAACCCGCCGACGGCGGAAAGAAAGGCGAGCACCACGAGAGGCACGGTCATCGACCGCGGCGCCTCGTGCACATGGGCCGCCTTCTCGGGGCTTCCGCGGAACTCGCCGCCGAAGGTGAGCGAGACGAGGCGGTACATGTAGAACGCGGTGAGACCCGCCGTGACTAGCCCGATCGCGAAGAGCAGCTGCCGGTGCGCGGCGAAGACCTCCGCCAGGATCGCGTCCTTCGAAAAG
>DASRPJ010000424.1:0-2420 GCA_035646435.1 Thermoanaerobaculia bacterium
CACGAATACCCCGACCAACACCCCGACCAACTCCCCGACGAATACGCCGACCAACACGCGCACGAATACCCCGACCAACACCCCGACGAACACCCCGACCAACACCCCGACGAATACGCCGACGAATACCCCGACGAGCACGGCGACGAATACGCCGACCAGCACCCCGACCAATACGGCAACGGCGACAAGCACACCGACGAGAACGCCGACCCCGACGGCGACGTCCACACCGATCGTTCCGACGCCGGGCGAGATCGACGACACCCCGACGCCGACGAGCACGCCTTTCGTGCCCCCGCCGCCGATCCCGACGCTGTCGGAGTGGGGGCTTCTGATCCTCTCCCTGCTCCTGGGCGGCATCGGCTTCTTCTTCGTCCGGGGGGCCGCCCGCAGTTAGGAGCCGGAAGCTCGGGGTCTGATACGACCTCAGTGGAATTGCCAAGGGGTGTGACTTCCGTCACACTGACTCCCGCACCCCATGTCCCCAATCACAATCGTCATCGCGGAGGAGGAGAAGGCGCGCCGCGCGACGTGTCAGCGGATCCTGACCGCCGACCGCGGAATCCGGGTGATCGCGGAGGCGGGAACGGCGGCAGAGACTCTCGCGACCGCGCGCCTCGCCCCCCGGATTCTCCTCGTCGACTCGAAGATCGCTCTCGGCCACCACCTCGTTCCGATGTTCCGCCGTGCGAGCCCGAAGACGCGCGTCATCGTGTTGACCGGTCAGAACTCGGGACCCGCTCTCCTCGATGCTCTCGCGCAGGGAGCGCACGGGGTGCTCAATCGGCGCTTGCTCCGAGCGCTCTTGATCAAGGCGATCCGGCGCGTGGCCGAGGGAGAATCGTGGGTACCCCGGAAAATGATCCCGAAGGTGATGGAGTCCCTGAAGAGCCTGCCGGCGAACGACGAGCCGGTGCACGCGCGACCGCGCGGCTCACACCTCAGTCCTTAAGGACTCCTTCGCCGGAGCCCCTCCGCCCGCGTCAGCGCGTAGGTCCGCCGTCCCTCGACGTCCTCGAAAACCCGGGTCTCGCCGTCCGGCCAACGGACCTCGACGCGGGCGCTTCTCTCGTCGCCGAGGCCAAAGTGAAGGCCGGTGAGCGATCCGGAAGCGTACGAAGGCGACACCTGCAGCTCGCGCGTCTGCGTCCGGCCGGCGGCCGTGACCTTCACCCGGGTCCCGAGCACGGTCCGGCCGTCCGCGCCGGGCCGGAGATCGATGCGAAGCCAGCCCCTCCGGCTTCCCGCGCGGTTCTCGAAGAGGCGCGAGGGCCCGGCGACGTCGAGAACGAACAGGTCGAGGTCCCCGTCGTCGTCGACGTCGGCGACGGCGCTGCCGCGTCCGGACATCCGCGCCGCTCCGAGGTCGCCCGACTCCTTCCACTCCTCGAACCGGCCGGCCCCGGTGTTGCGCAGCAGGACGGTCCGCTGCCGAAAGGCGGGCTCCCCCGCTTCGACGTACGAAGCCTTCCCGCTCTTGTAACGGCCGAGCACCCGCGCAAACCGAGGCGCGAGATGCCCGCCGACC
This sequence comes from Thermoanaerobaculia bacterium, assembly GCA_035646435.1. Taxonomy (GTDB): domain Bacteria; phylum Acidobacteriota; class Thermoanaerobaculia; order UBA5066; family Gp7-AA6; genus Gp7-AA6. Next base: position 1,532 of record DASRPJ010000424.1, read on the forward strand.
GCGTAGAGGTCCGGCCACCCGTCGTTGTCGAAGTCGCTGAAGTGGGTGCCCCAGCGGACGTACGGCAAACCGACGCCTCCGGCGCCGAGCGGCTCGCCCGCGTCTTCGAAGAGCGCCCCCTCGACGTTGCGGTAGAAGCTGTTCGGCTCCGCGCCGAAGTTGGTGACGAAGAGGTCGGTGGCGCCGTCGCCGTCCGCGTCGCCGACGGCCACTCCCATGCCCGCTCGCGGGCCGGCTCCGAGCACGCCCGCTCCCGCCTCCGCGGTGGTCTCCTCGAACGACCCGTCGCCGCGATTGCGGAATAACCGGTTGGAAGCGCGATCGTTGACGAAGTAGAGGTCGGTCCGGCCGTCGGAGTCGTAGTCGAAAGCGGCGACGCCCATCGTCTTCGTCTCGGATGGGGGGAGGGCGAGGCCCGCGCTCGCGGTGACGTCGACGAAGCGCCGATTCCCATCGTTCCGGTACAGGCGGGACGGCTGGCCCACGTAGTCCTCCGGCACGCGAAGCTGGAACAGCGGCTGCGCGCTCTCCCACTCCGGAGTCGACTCGAGGTAGTTCGCCACCGCGACGTCGACGTCGCCATCGGCGTCGTAGTCGAGAAACGCGGCGCCGATCGAGAAGAGGGGGTCCTCGAGCCCGGACGCCGCCGCCTCCTCGAAGGTTCCGTTGCCCCGGTTGACGAAGAGCTGGTTCGGCCCGACGTTCGTCAGGTACAGGTCGAGGTCCGCGTCGCCGTCGACGTCCGCCCAGAACGCGCCCATTCCGAGCCCGCACGCACGCACTCCCGCGGCCGCCGTGACGTCTTCGAACCGTCCGCCCCCGCGATTGCGATAGAGACGGCCGCAACTCTTCGTATTCGCCCGGCCCCAACGCGGGATCGAGTTCGTGA
>DASRPJ010000425.1:0-13148 GCA_035646435.1 Thermoanaerobaculia bacterium
TGGAATGAGATCGAGCAGGTAGATCCCGGCGAGGGTGTCGAAGCGATCCGCGAGCGAGAGCACCGCGCCCGCCGCCTCGCGCGGGAGCTCGTCGGTCTGGCCCTGCGGGCGGTACTGGTCGGAGATCGCCTTCCACACCGACTCGGGCTTGCCCTCCGCCCGCGCATACAGGCCGCCCACGACTCCCTGGAGGTCCGTGAACTCCCGGACCATCCTCGTCGTCAGGTCCGCCTTCGAAAGCCGCGCGGCCATCCGGACCTCGCCCTGCAGGTCCCGCCGCCCGAGCGCTTGGGCGATCCCGGCCGCGAGCTCTTCCAACCGCGCCGTCTTCGCGGCGTAGCTTCCGAGCTTCTCCTGGAACGTCAGGCGCTCGAGCTCGGGGAGGCGCGACTCCAGGGTCTCCCGCGAGTCCTCACGGAAGAAGAACCGCGCGTCGGCGAGCCGGGCGTTCAGTACCCACTCGCAGCCCTTCGCGATGAACCCGCGGCGGTCGTCGGAGTTGTCCATCACGGCGATGAAGTGCGGGAGGAGCCCGTCGGGCCCGCGGACCGGCAGGAACTTCTGGTGCACCTTCATCGCCGTCGTCGTGATCTCCTCGGGCAGCTCGAGGAACTCGGGGTCGAACGAGCCGCGGACGAGGCCGGGCCACTCGACGAGGTCGGCGAGCGTCGCGGCGAGCTCGGAATCGGCGTCGATCTCGCCCCCGACCTGCGACGCGAGCCGCTTCGACGACTCGAGGATGGCCTCGCGCCGCGCGTTGCCGTCCGGCTCCACGTAGGCACCGCGCAGCTTCGCGAGGTACTCGTCGGGGTGCGCGACCGTCACCTCCCCGCCGGACAGCACGCGGTGGCCGACGGTCGCGTTCCCGGAGCGGATCCCCATCACCTCCATTGGCACGACCCGGCCGCCGAAGAGTGCGAGAACGCCGCGCACCGGCCGCACGAACGCCCGCTCTCCCGCCCCCCACCTCATCGTCTTCGGAAACGTGAGCGCCCCGACGACGCGCGGGATCGCCTCCGCGATCACGTCGGCGGCCGCGCGGCCGGCAACGGTGCGCCGCACGGCCACGGTCTTGCCGCGCGCGGAGTCGACGACGACGAGATCCGAGACCTCGACCTTCTGGGCGCGTGCGAACCCCTCCGCGGCGCGCGTGGGCTTGCCGTCCGCTCCGAACCCGGTGGCGGCCGGCGGCCCGAGGACCTCCGTCTCCCTGTCGTCCTGACGGTCCGGAATCCCGCGAGCGAGCACGACGAGCCGGCGCGGCGTCGCGAAAGACCCGATCGACTCGGGCGCGAGCCCCTCCTCCGAAAGCGCCTCCGAGATGCCGCGGGCGAGATCTTCCCGCGCGCCGCCGAGCATCGCCGCGGGGATCTCCTCCGTCCGGATCTCGAAGAGAAAGTCGTCGCGTTTCAAGTCGGCTTTCGTGCGCGCTACGCTTTCGCGAAGCGGCCGCCGGAGAGTACTAGACGGCCGCCGGCTCGGGCTCGGCGACCGGCGCCGGGGAGCCGCCGCGGGTCGCCACGTACGCCCGCGCGCAGGCGCACGCGAGGTCGCGCACGCGGCGGATGAGGCCGACCCGGTCGGTCGCGGAAACGGCGCCGCGCGCGTCGAGGACGTTGAACTGGTGCGAGCACGCGAGCGTCGCCTCGTACGCGGGCAGGACGAGGCCCGCTGCGAGCGCCCTCTTCGCCTCCGCTTCCCAGCGGTCGAGGAGGTCCGCGGCGAGGGTGGCGTCCGCGACCTCGAAGTAGTACCGGGAGAGCTCCTCCTCCTCGACCTGGCGGACCTGGCCGTAACGGAGCGACTCGTTCCACGGGACGTCGTAGATCGAGTTCACTTTGTTCAGGAACATCGCGATGCGCTCGAGCCCGTACGTGATCTCCGCCGAGACGGGCGCGAGGTCGATCCCCCCGGCCTGCTGGAAGTAAGTGAACTGCGTGATCTCCATCCCGTCCATGACGACCTGCCACCCCACGCCCCATGCCCCGAGCGTCGGGGACTCCCAGTTGTCCTCCTCGAACCGGATGTCGTGCTCCGAGGGGACGATCCCCAGGCGCTCGAGGCTGCGCAGGTAGACGTCCTGGACGTCCTCCGGAGACGGTTTCAGGATCACCTGCAGCTGGAGGTGCTTGGCGAGCCGGAAGGGGTTCTGGCCGTAGCGGCCGTCCGCGGGCCGGCGGGAGGGCTGGACGTACGCGCAGCGCCAGGGTTCCGGCCCGAGCACGCGCAGAAAGGTTGCCGGATGCATGGTCCCGGCCCCCACGGGCGCGTCGAACGGCTGCTCGATCAGGCAGCCTTCCGACTCCCAGAACGCCGAGAGCTCCGCGATCAACCTCTGAAGCGTGAGCACTGAAGAAAAGTCTACTCCACGGCCCCGGAGACGACGTGCCCGGCGCCCCGCAGCACGCGGACCGCGCGCGCGAGGTGGGCCTGTCTCACGAAGAGATAGTCGGTGTCGAAGGTCGAGATCGCGAGGATCGGAATCCGCGCGCGAGCGAGCGGGGCGGCGAGCGATGCGAGTATGCCGACGGCGTCGAAGGCGAACGGGCCGCGCACCTCGATGCAGCGGAACCCGTCCTCCCGGCGGACGCCGGCCGGCACGCGCCCCTCCCGGCAGACGATCGAGAGCTCCCCGGCCGTTCGGGTGATCGAGTGAAAAGGTCCGGCGAGCGCCCAACGCGGGAGCGGAGAGCGCGCGGGCAGCCGGACGACGGCGAACCGCCCGGCACGGACGGCGAGCCGCAGAGTCGGAGAAGTCAACTCCCGAGCACTTCTGCGAGGACGCGCTGGGACTTGAGCTCGTGGCCGAGGAAACTCCGGCGCGAGCGCCGGGCGACCGTGATGATCTCGGCGACTCCGCGGGGCGTGCCCTTCGGATCGAGCGGGCGCGTCAGGATGCCGCGCAGCGTCGCCGCGGCCTCGCCGGAGAGACGCAGGGTCTCCCCGCGCCGGCACTCTTCCCCGATGAAGCCCGGGCGCGACTCGTCGAAGACGAGCGGCTCCTCGGGGCCGAGCGGACGGGCGCATCCCGCGCACTCCGACGGGGAAGGGAAGAGGCCCGACAGCTTCAGGATCCAGACGTCGAAGTACGCGGCGACGGCCTTCGCCGGGGCGCCGGCGAAGAGCGCGTCCATCGAGTGGCGCGCGAGGCGGTAGAAGGGCTCCGCCGGCTCGGAGTCCGACACGAACGTCTCGAAGCTCTCCGCGAGCGCGCAGACGAGGAGCGCGCGTTCCAGGTCCTTCGACAGCGAGAACGACGAGCGGACGGAGTCGACCGAGTCGATCGAGACGAGCTCGCTGCCCTCCCGTTCGAAGAAGACGACCCGGGCCTCCGTCATGGGCTCGAGCATCCCCGAGAAGTGGCTGCGCCCGCCACGGGCGCGCTTCGCGACGCCGCGTCGCTTGCCGGAATGGCGCGTCAGGAACGACACGATGCGGTCCCGCTCCTTCAGGGGGTGGGTCCCCAGGATGAAAGCTTCCGCCGTCGCGAGACCCATGGGACGATTATGATGGGCGGAAGCGCCCGACCCCTGCCGAATAAAAAAAGGAGTTTTGGCTTAGTGGCCGAACGATTGATGCCACCCGACCCGTCCCGCCGCGCGGTCGTGGCGCTCGGGTGGGTCTCCTTCCTCACGGACGTGTCCGCCGAGATGATCTATCCCCTGCTCCCGACGTTCCTGACGAAGACGCTCGGGGCCGGGCCCGCGGCCTTGGGCCTGATCGAAGGGGTCGCGGAGACGACTGCCTCGCTGACGAAGGTCGGGTCCGGGATCTGGTCGGACCGCGTCCGCCGACGGAAGCCGCTCGTCGTCGCCGGTTACCTGCTGGCGGCCCTCGCGCGGCCCCTCGTCGCCTTCGCGCGCGTGTGGAGCCAGGTTCTCGCCATCCGGTTCGCCGACCGCGTCGGGAAGGGCATCCGGACGTCCCCGCGCGACGCGCTCCTCGCGGACCTCGTTCCCCGCGAAAGACGCGGCCGGGCGTTCGGGCTCCAGCGCGCGATGGACAACGCCGGCGCGCTCGTCGGCCCCCTCGTCGCGGCGCTCTTCCTGAAGCTCGCGCTCGAGGAGCGCACCGTTTTCCTACTCGCCGCGGTGCCCGGTCTCGCGGCCGTCGTCGTCCTCCTCCTCGCGGTGCCCGACGCGCCCCGGACGATCGAGCCGCGCCCGGCCGTGCCCGGCCCGAAGGAGCCGCTCCCCCGCTCGTTCTGGAGGGTGATCGCCGTCTTCGCCCTCTTCACGCTCGGCAACTCGACGGACGCCTTTCTCCTCGTGCGGGCGGAGGAGTCGGGCGTTCCGCTCTGGCAGCTTCCGCTCCTCTGGTCCTTCTTCCACGGCGTGAAGGCGGTCACGGGAGTCCCGGGCGGAGCGTTCGCGGACCGCGCCGGCCGCGTCCCCGCGATTGCGGCGGGATGGCTCGTCTACGCGGCGGCCTATGCCGGCTTCGCCTTCGTTTCGGGGCCGGCCGCCGTCTGGGCCCTCTTCGCGCTCTACGCCCTCTTCTTCGGCCTGACGGAAGGCTCCGAACGTGCCTTCGTCGCCGACCTCGTGCCCGAACCTCTCCGCGGCCGCGCGTATGGCTACTTCCACGCCGCGATCGGCGTCGCCGCCCTTCCGGCGTCGGTCCTCTTCGGGATCATCTGGAAGCGGTTCGGAGCGCCGGCCGCTTTCCTGACGGGCGCCGGCATCGCGCTCGCCGCGACCGGCGCGCTGTGGGCAGCGACGGGCTTCGCCCGAAGGGGTCAGTCCTGATTCTCTGATTTTCGAGTCAGGCCGCGAATCGAATCCGTCGCAAAGTCAGAATCTTAGGACTGACCCCAAAGTCAGAGTTTCAGGACTGACCCCAATCTGCGCTCCCGAAGGCGCTGATACGATTTGAGGCGATGGGTCCCGTCTGGAGGCTGATCCGCGGCGAAAAAGACGTCTGCCACCGGTGCGGGCGCGAGATCGTCGACTTCCCCGCGGTCGGGACGGTCGTCGACTTCCGCTTCCGGCCGGAGCAGAAGTACTGCTGGGACTGCTACAACTACCTCCAGCCCTTCATCGAGGACCTCGGCACGGACTCCCCGTACCAGCCGGTCACGAAGCCGGCCATCCCTTGACCGACGCGGCGGCCCGTCTCGCGTCCAAGTTCCGGGGGTCGGACCTGGCGCCGATCGCCGGAAAGGTCCTCTCCGGCGAGCGGCTCTCCTTCGACGACGGCGTCCGGCTCTTCTCGACCCGCGACTTCCTCGGCCTCGGACGCCTCGCCAACTACGTCCGCGAGGAGCGCCACGGCAACGCCGCGCACTACAACGTCAACCGCTACCTGAACCCGACGAACCTCTGCTGGGTCGACTGCGCCCTCTGCGCGTGGGCGAAGAAGGTGAACGAGCCGGGCGGCTACGAGCTCGCGATCGACGAGTGCGTGGAAGAGGCGGGGCGCGGTTACAGCGAAGCGGTCACCGAGTTCCACATCGTCGGCGGCCTCCACCCGACGTGGCCCTACGAGTACTACACGGGACTCCTCGCCGCGCTCAAGGAGCGGTTTCCCGGCGTGCATTTGAAGGCGTTCACGATGGTCGAGATCGACTGGATCGCGCGGGTGGGGAACCGCTCGATCGTCGAGACGATCCGTGACCTTCGCGCGGCGGGGATGGATTCCTGTCCGGGGGGAGGGGCGGAGATCTTCGAAAGGAAGGTCCGGGACGTCATCTGCCGCAACAAGATCTCGGGCGAGCGGTGGCTCGAGATCGCGCGCGAGTGCCACCGGGAAGGCGTGCGAACGAACGCGACGATCCTCTACGGCCACGTCGAGACCGCCGAAGACCGGGTCGATCACCTGATGAGGCTCCGCGCCCTCCAGGACGAGACGGGCGGGTTCACCGGGTTGATCCCCCTCGCCTTTCACCCCGAGAACACGCCGCTCGCCCACCTGCCGGCGACGTCGGGGCAGCTCGACCTCCGCGTGATCGCCGCCTCGCGGCTCATTCTCGACAACTTTCCGCACGTGAAGGCCTACTGGATCCAGATCGGAACGCGCCTCGCCCAGGTGGCGCTCTTCTTCGGGGCGGACGACCTCGTGGGCACCGTCGTCGACGAAACGATCACGCACGCCGCGGGCGCGACGACGGCCTCGGGGCTCACCCGCACCGAGTTCGAGCGGATGATCCGGGAGTCGGGCCGGGAGCCCTTCGAGCGCGACGCGGAATACCGGCGCGTCGTCCGGGACGCCGCGGGGATGCCGGCGGCTCCGGATCGGCGCGAGACCGCTTCCGTTCCCGCTTGAAACCGCTCTTCGCGGCCGTCCTTCTCCTCGGCGTCCTCGCGGGCGGTTGCGCGACGTCGGGCTACCGGACCAAGCCTCGGATCGCGGTCGTCGACGCCGATCCGATCGTCCAGATGATGCCTCCGGGAACGATGCGCTCCGTGACCGACCCGCGAAAGGTGAGCGCCTCCGATCACCCGGACCTTCCGCGCGGAAGCGCTCGCGTCATCGGTCTCGAGCGCGGCACGCAGGCGATCGCGTATCCCATCGGACTCCTCGACCGGGTGGAGGTCGTCAACGACCGGGACGACGCGGGCGCATGGGTCGTGGCGCGGTGCGCGCTCACTCACGTCGCCGCCGTCTACGGCCGCACGGTGGACGACCGGGTGCTCACCTTCGAGAACTCGGGTGCGCTCTGGCGCGATACCCTCGTGCTCCGGGACCTCGAGACCGGGACTTACTGGTCCGCGGCGACCGGGGTGGGGCTGTCCGGCCCCCTCGCGGGACGGGAGCTCGCGCCTCTCCCGGCCGTGCTCACGACCGTGGAGGCGTGGCGCCGCGCGCACGCGTCCTCGCGCTACCCCGACCTCGGGCTTTCGAGCTCGGTTCCGTTCCTGATGCGCGTCTACGGCGCCTCGCCGTGGCAGGGCGTCTCCGGGGAGAAGACCCGGAACACGCTGCACCCGCCGAAACGAGAGTTCCTTTCGGTCGCCGCCGGCCGCGAGACGGTTGCGTTCGAGTCGGAGGAAATCCGCAAGCGAAGATCGCTCGAGGTGACGATCGGGGGCGAGCGGCTCGCGATCGAGTGGGATCCGAGGGTCGCCGCCCCGCGCGCCTGGGAGGGGACGGGCCCCGGCCGGCGCGAGCGCGCCGTCGTGCCGATGTATTGGTTCGCGCTCGATCGGCACTTCGATTCCGTCGAGACGCTGCCCGAGCCGTAGCGAGGCCGATCCCCGCTAAAAAAAGGGTCCCGGCTTCCCGGGACCCCTTTCCGTTCGACACGGGGATTTCGGGACTACGGCTTACCCGTCGATGATCCCGTCGCAGTCGTTGTCCACCCCGTCGCGGCCCTGCTTGCCCCGGGTGTCGTTCGCGCCCGGGTTCACCTTGTTGTTGTTGTCGTTGCAGTCGAACGCCGGTCCAACGCCGGCGCAGTAACCGTCGCCGTCGGCGTCCGTGCACGGCGCCGGCGTCGGAGTCCGCGTCGGGGTTCTCGTCGGCGTGGGCGTCGGAGGCGGAGGCGTCGCCGTCCGCGTCGGCGTCGGGGTCGAGGCCGGCGGCGGCGTCCACGTCGGGGTGGGCGTCGGAGGCGGAGGCGTCGCAGTCCGCGTCGGAGTCGAAGCCGGCGTCGGCGTGCGGGTCGGAGTCGCGGTCACGTTCGGCGTCGCCGTCGGGGTCGCGGAGGGTCCGCCGTTCAGCGAGTCGAGCGCGGCTTTCGCCCGGACGATTCCCCAGCCGTAGGAGGTGTCCCACCCGGCCACTCCGCGGTCCTCCGCGGTCGTTTCGAGCGCGCTCCGGATCTGCGCGTTCGTCCAGAAGGGGTTGTGGCCCCAGACGAGCGCGGCGACGCCGGACACGTGCGGGGTCGCCATCGACGTGCCGCTCCAGGACGCGTAGGTCGATCCCGCCTGGGTCCGGCTCACGACGGTCGCCAGGGTGCCGATCCGGTTCGCCACGAGGAACTGCCCGTTGGCCTGCGTGATCCCGATCGCCGGGATCGCGCTCGAGCTGCCGGCGCCCAGCGTGCCGGAAAAGCCTCCCGCCACGTTGTTGTAGATGACCGCCGCCACCCCGCCGCTCGCCTGCACGTTCTGGACTTTGAAGAGGAACGTCCCTCCCCCCCGCTCGCACAACACGACCTTGCCCGACCAGGGACCCGTGGCGAGGCAGGTTCCCCCGTCGGCGAGCGCCGCGGTGACTCCGGTGGTCCGAGCCGCGTTCTCGATCCACGAACCCGTGTAGGTGACGCCGCCCGTCGTGACGGAGTTCGTCTCCGCGAGCGGAATCGTCGAGAGAACTCCCACGCCCGGGGCGGCGACGTCGACCTGGGCGTTCTTCTGCGAGAAGCCCGCGACGTTCCTGGCGGAGTCGACGGCGGCCACCGAAAGAACGGAGCCGTAAGACGCCGGGTAGTGCGGCGCGGAACTTCCCCCGTTGCCGGCGGCCGCGACCGAAAGCACGCCGGCGCTCCATGCGCTGTTGAAGGCGGTCTCCTCGTTCACGCTTGCGCCGTCACCGCCGAGGCTCATGCTGACCACCTTCGCTCCCGCGGCGCGGCACAGGTTCAGCGCGTTGATCAGGTCCGACGAGTACGTCCAGGCGCAGCTCGAGCCGTTGAAGACCTTGATGATGTGGAGCGGAACGCTCCCGGACCGCAGCACGCCGACGACCCCGACGGTATTCGAGAGCGCCGAGATCGTGCCCGCAACGTGAGACCCGTGGCCGCAGGAGTCCTCGAACCAGTTCCCGGTCCCGACGTTGTTGGTGCCGGCCACGTTGGAGTCCTGGAGGTCTTCGTGGTCGAGGTAGTAACCCGAATCGATCACGCAAACCTTGACGTTGCCGACCCCCGCCCCTTCGGACACCTGGTCCGCCTGGACCATCGGAATCCCGTAGGGGGTCGACTGAGCGAGGGCATAGCGGAGCGGGTCGACCTCGATCAGGATCACGTTCGGGTTGTGGGCGAGGCCGCGCAGAGCGGGCTCCGGCAGCCATGCCGCTACCACGCCGAGCTCGGGGAACTCGTGCACGGGCGAGCCTCCGGCCGCGCGGACGACGTCGCCGTGATGGCCGCGTTCGCGAAACTTGACCATGAAGCGGCCGGGACCTTCCCCTTCCTGTGCCGAGAGGGCCGCAGGAACGAGAAGGGCCACGGCAAAGGCACCCGCGACGGCGCCGACGAGCCTTTTCAGCCGGAAAAGGGACATTGTCGATCTCCTTGACAGAGAAAGCCCGAGCGCTCCCGCGCCGAGCGGTTCCGATGAATTTTTCCGAGTGGGGGAAGGATGCCTTCAGGGAGAACCGGAGTCAAGCCCCGGTCGATTCCCGGGGCGCGTCCAGACCTCGGGCGGGGTGACCCCCATGAGGCCGTCCGCCTCCTCCGTCGCGCCGTCGAGGGCCCGCGCGACGCGCTCCAGCGCCTCCGCCTCCCCCGCTTCCTTCGGGACCGGGAAGGGCTCGCCGTAGAGCACGACGTTCTCCGAAAAGGGCAGGGGCACGAGGTACCTGTCCCAGGACGCGAGAAAGCGCGGACGGTCGCTCGAGAAGGTGATGGGAAGAATCCATCCGCCCGTGAGCCGCGCGACGTGGACGATCCCTGGCTGGACGACGCGGGGAGGACCGGTCGGGCCGTCGACGGTGAGCGCCGCCGCCGCCCCCGCGCGCACGCGGCGAACCATCTGCCGGAGGGCCTCCGATCCCCCGCGCGTCGAGGAGCCCCGCACCACTCCGTACCCGTTTCGCTCGAGCCACCCGGCGATGATCTCGCCGTCCTTCGACCGGGATGCCATGGTGACGATCCCCTCCCGCCGGTGCGCCTGGATCGAGAGGAACATCCGTCCGTGCCAGAGCGCGAACAGGATCGGAACGCCCCGCGCCTTCAGCGCGAGGTAGCGGTCGAAGTGGACGCGCCGGGTCTTGAGCGTCGCCCGGTGGAGCGAGAGGGCCGCTCCCGCCGCGCGGGAGAGGAGCTGCGCCCCCAAGGGTCTAGGGGGACGACGCGTGTCGCGGCGGGCTCGCGGCGAAGTGCGCGCCGACCTTCTCGAAGATCCGCGGAAGGACGGCCGTCACCCCGCGCGCGCCCTTCGTGAAAGCGGCGACGACGAAGTCGGCGCCGTTCGGGAGCGCCGCCCGGGCCACGAGGTGCTGCACGTCGTACGCGTCCCCCGACTTCGACCAGAAACGCGCGCCGGCGGGAAGCTTCCCACCCGCGAGGCGCGCGACCTCGAGCTCTCCGTCGTCGAAGGGCTTCTCGGCGGCGACGTCGCGCGAGAGGAGAGCGAGCATCTCCTGCGTGCCCGAGGGGCCGACGATCTCGCCGCGGGCGATCTCCTTGAAAAGGCGGGCCGCGTCGTTCGCGGTGACGCGGTTACGGTTCCGGCCGCCGTCCCGGAAGACCTGCTCGCGGCCGTAGGCGTCCTCGCAGAACGTCTTCTGGTTCGCGTTCAGGTTCGCGTACCCGCGCTCGAGGAAGAAGCGGTTCACGGCGTTGCGCTTCTTCTTCCACTTCTCCCACTGCCGCGCGCTCGTGATCTCCGGCCCCGACGTCGTGTCGGTGATCGCGTCCACGACGAAGCCGGTCGCGTCGTTGGAGGAGACGACAATCATGTCGCGGACCGCCCGGACGAGCTCGGGCGTGTCGGCGAGCCGGCCGGCTTCCTTTCGAGCCTCGTAGAAGGCGAGATAGAAGGCCTTCACGACGGAAGCCGGGTAGTACGCGAAGTCCCCCCGGTGCGCCCCGGCGGCGAGAGTCCCCGACGGTCCGCCGGCCCGGAGGTCGACCACCGCGATCGAAATCCCCTCCGGGGTGAGACCGGAGGCCGCGAACTCCGTGACGACGTCGGCGGCGGTCCGGGCGAGCATCGCCTCGAGCTCCGTCGAGCGCTCGAGCGGCGCCGGCGGACCGGCGGCGCGAGCCCCGAGCGGAAGAAAGAGCGAGAGGAGAAGGAGGAGGCCGGCCCGCGTCAGGACCGCGCTCCGGGCGACGGCAACGAGACAATCGGCGCGAGCGCTGCCCGCTCCCGGCGGCGTCGCCGGAAGATCAGGAACGCGACGGTCCCGACGGCGAGCCAGGGCGTCGCGATCATGAGCAGGATCGAGTAGAAGAAGCCGCGCTTGAGCGAGGCCGACCCTCCGGGGGTCTCGGCGTCGGACGTCGCGTCCTTGCAGAGGGGACACGCGGAAAGAACGGCCGGCAGGAGGAGGGCGAGGACGACGAGGAGAACCGCGGCCCGCGGGAGGAGCGCCATCGGCCGATGCTAGCGAATCGGCCCGTGCGGGTAAAGGTGGTAGAGCATTACGTAGACGACGACCCCCGTCAGGGAGACGTAGAGCCAGATCGGAAACGTCCATTTCGCGATCCTCCGGTGCGGCTCGTCTCTCCTCTTCAACCCGAGGTAGAGCGTGCGGAGCACGAGAGGGAGGACCGCCACCGCGAGAAGCGTGTGGGAGAGGAGGACGGTGAAGTACACGGTGCGCGCCGCGCCCGTCCCGAGGAAGCGGACCGAGCCGACGCGCGCGTGGTAGGCGAGATACGAGGCGAGAAACAGCGCGGAGACCGAGGCCGCCGCGAGCATCCAGCGGCGGTGGCTTGCGACGTCCAGCCGTCGGATGGCGCGGTAAGCGACGACGAGCAGCACCGCGCACGTCGCGTTCAGCGCCGCGTTCACGGTGGGGTGGAGGAGAGGGTTCAGAAGAGATAGATGATCGTGAAGAGAATGATCCAGACGAGGTCGACGAAGTGCCAGTAGAGGCCGATGGTCTCGACGCCCTGGTGGCTCTCGGTCGTGTACTTTCCGAGGAGGGCCTTCCCCGTCACGAAGGCCATGCACACGACGCCGCAGAAGACGTGGAAACCGTGGAAGCCGGTCGTCGTGTAGAAGACGGACCCGAAGAGGGACACGTGCGGGTTGAAACCGGCGTGCAGCAGGTGCGTGTACTCGTAGAACTGAATCCCCAGGAAGATCGCGCCGAAGAGGAGGGTCATCGAAAGGAAGAGCTTCAGCTTCCGCTGGTCCCCTTCGCGCACCGACTGGAGCGCTTTTACCATCGTCACCGAGGAGCAGATCAGGATGAACGTGTTGACGGCCGTGAGCCAGATGTTGAGCGTCTCGCCGGGCGCCGGCCAGGTGGGGCTCGCGAAACGCAGCACGATGTACGCCCCGATCAGGCCGGTAAAGAACATCACCTCGGAGCAGAGGAAGACCCACATCCCCATCTTGTCGTGGGGGATCCCCGTCGCCGAAGGCGGCTCGAGGGCGTGATCGTGCGCGGTCGCGTGCTGCGTCATCGTCTCCTCACGGTTTGGGCAGGACGTGCTCCCCGATCCCGACCGAGACCAGGATGGCCCCGAGGATGAGAGTCGACGCCACGATGATGCCGAGGCTCTTTCGTTCGAACTTCAGATGCATGAAGTAGAGGGCCACGAGGAGCGCTTTGAACCCCGCGAGGGCGACGAGGCCGATGATCAGCACGCTGCGGGGCACCGGCAGGAAGGAGTACCCGACTTCGAGCACGGTCACCGCGAGAAGGATCCAGAAGATCGCCATGTAGTTGGGGTGCTTGTGTTCCGTCATCGTCCTCCCCCGTCAGGCTCCCGCGCGCGACATGATGAAAAGGACCGATCCGAAGAAAAGGACGGCCGCGACGAGCACGATGATGAGCAACACCCGCCGGTTGGCCTCCGGGCGCGGCAGCGCGCTCATCGGTCGATCACCATGAGCCCGAGCACGGCGGGCAGGTAGAACACGGACACGAGAAAGAGCCAGCGCGCCGCCTTCAGCGAGCGGCGGGCGGCGAAAGCGCACGCGCACCCGACGAAGAGCGCTCCGAGCCCGACGGCGCTCCAGAGGTAGACCGGGCCCGCCCCCGCGAACGCCCCGGCGAGAAGGGTGACCGGGACCAGAGCCGCCGCGTAGGCGACGGACTGCCGCGCGGTCGATTCACCGCTCGGATCGGTGACCGGCAGCATCGGAAATCCGCCGCGCGCGTAGTCGTCCCGGTAGATCCACGCGATCGCGAGGAAGTGCGGCAGCTGCCAGAGAAACAGAACGGCGAAGAGCGCCCACGCTTCGCGGCCGAGCGAGCCGGTCGCCGCGGTCCATCCCATCATCGGCGGGATCGCGCCCGGCACCGCGCCGACGAGGGTGCAGAGCGGGGTGACGCGCTTCAAAGGCGTGTACGCGAGC
>DASRPJ010000426.1:0-2609 GCA_035646435.1 Thermoanaerobaculia bacterium
CGACACGCGGAGCTACATGACGCTCGCCCTTTTCGTCTACGACGCCCGGTCGCGCCGCGGCGAGCTCACGAACGCCGGACAGCTCGCGCCGTACCGGATCTCCGGGGCGACGGTCGACTCCCTCTCCCTCCCCTCCTATCCCCTCGGGATCACGGAGCGCCCCGAGTTCCCGACCCGCGCGTGGGACTTCGCCCCCGGCGACCGGCTCGTCTTCCTGACCGACGGCCTCGTCGAGTGCGCGAGTCCGTCCGGCGAGCCGTTCGGTTTCGAGCGTCTCGAAGCGATCCTCGCGAGGGAGGCGGCGTCGGAGGCGAACGCGCTGCGGGACGCAATCCTCTCCGAGGTCGAGAAGTGGACGGGCGGCGCCCCCTCGGACGACGACAGAACGCTCGTCCTCGTGACGCTAGACTAACGGACCATCTCCCCCCTTCCCGACAGAAGGAGATTCCATGAGACGCGCTTCTTTCGCGGCCGGCCTGCTGATCCTCGCTTCAACGCTGGGCATGGCCCAGACGTCGCCTTTCGTCGACGAGAAGACCGAACGTCTGCTCGTCAACGAGCTTTCGGGGGACCGGGCGTTCGAGCACATGCGGATCACGACGCAGTGGCACAAGCCGGGGGGCTCGGAGGGATTCTTCGCGGTCGCGCGGTACGTCTTCGAGAAAGCGAAGGAGGCGGGGCTCGAGGACGTCCGATGGATCGACCAGAAAGCGGAGTCGCTCTCGTGGACGGGCCGGAGCGGCGAGGCGTGGCTCGTCGAGGGGGACGGGGCGGACGCGAAGGAGACGAAGCTCACGTCGGTCGCGGCCGTGGGGACGTCGCTCGCCGACTATTCGCGGTCCGCGAACGTGACCGCGGAGATCGTCGACGTCGGGGCGGGCGACCGCGCCGCGGACTATCGCGGAAAGGACGTGAAGGGGAAGATCGTCCTCTCCTTCGGCAACCCCTCGACGGTGATGGACCAGGCCGTGTGGAAGCGCGGCGCCGCGGGGATCCTCTCGTGGTCTTCGACTCGACTGAACGCCCTCTCCGACTTCCCCGACCAGGTCGCTTGGCAGAGGGTTCCCGAAAAAGACGGACCGAAGGGGGAGAAAACGACGTTCGCGATCGTCCTCTCCGCCCGCGACGGCAAGGCGCTCTCGGACCGGCTCAAGGGCGAGGCGGACCGGCGGATCTTCTCTCCGGACGGGGCCGCGGCGCCGTCGAAGAAGCTCCGGGCGCGCGTCGTGATCGATTCGGTGACCCTTCCGCAGAACAAGACGGCGATGGTCGAGGCGCGCGTTCGCGGCACCGACGCGTCGCTCCCGGAGATCATCCTCACGGCGCACCTCCAGGAGTCGAAGTTCTCCGCGAACGACGATCAGTCGGGGGTCGTGAGCCTGCTCGAGATCGGGCGGACGCTCTCCCGCCTCGTCGCCGAGCGCAAGCTCCCCCGTCCCCGACGCGGGATCCGCTTCTGGTGGTGCGACGAGATCTACTCGGAATACCGGTACTTCGCCGACCACCCGGGCGAGGCGAAGAAGATCCTGGCGAACCTGAACCAGGACATGGTGGGAGCGCGGCAGTCGATCGGCGGCCGCGTGCAGCACATGACTCGCACTCCGTGGGTCCGCCCCTCCTACCTCGCGGACGTGCAGGAGAGCATTCTCGAGATGGTCGCGCTCGGGAATACCGGCTATCTGCCGGCGTTCCAGGCGCAGTCGATTCCGCCCGGCGTTCCTTTCACGAAGCCGATCTTTTCGCAGCTCGGTTCCCGCGAGCCGTACCACGCGCGGGTCATTCCCTACTTTTCGAACACCGACCACATGGTCTTCAACGACTCGTGGGTCGGCGTGCCGGGCACCACGCTGACGAACTGGCCGGACGAGTACATCCACTCCTCCGACGACGACCTGTGGCAGGTTGACGCGACGCAGATCGAGCGCAACGCGTTCATCGTCGCCGCCACCGCTCTCTGGCTCGCCAACGCGGGCGCGCCCGAGGCCGCGTACCTCGCGTCCCACGTCGCGGGACGCGCGATCGCGCGCCTCGGGTCGGACTTCGCCAGGGGTCTCGCCCTTATCGGCTCCTCGACGCCCCGCGACGCCGACTATCGCGCCGCCGCGAACCTGCTCGCGGTGTCGGCGGAGAAGGAGATCGCCGCGATCGAGTCCGTGCGCGCGCTCGGCACGGTCGACGCCGATACGCTCCGGTCGCGGGTCGTGCCCCTCGAGCAGGCCGCGCGGGAGCTCCAGTCCCTTCTCGTGGCCGGATTTCGCGAACGCTCGGGCGGAAGCGCTCCCGGCGACTCACCCGAGCCGGCGGAGGCGCGCCTCGGGAAGCGCGTGCCGAAACGGGCGGTCGCCACGCTCGACGAGTGGATGGCGCTGCAGGAGAAAGTCCGCGATCGGCGCGCCGACGCGCTGCGGGTGCAGCGGGACGAGCGGGAATCGCTCGAGAGAGCGGCCGGCGGCGGCCGCCGTGCGACGGCGAAGGCTCCTACCCCGCCGGCCGAGGGCCGGACGCTCACCCCGCTCATGCAGTTCGCGGTCATGAACTGGATCGACGGAAAGAGAGACGCCGCGGCGTTCGCCCGGCGCGTGGAGGCCGAAGCCCTCTCGGCCGGAACC
>DASRPJ010000427.1:0-4102 GCA_035646435.1 Thermoanaerobaculia bacterium
CCAGCGCCGGGTGCGGCGCGCTCGCTCGCGACTCGAGCATCGCGCGGCCGCCGGCCTTGAGCGCCCAGAGACTCAATTGTCCTTCGTCGCTTCGGTGACCGCCTCTTCAGCGATCGAGACGAAGCGAATCGAGCGGGCGAGAAGTTCCGCGCCGGGCCCGACGGCTTCGGAGACGGCGAGCGCGACCGCGCGGCGCCAGAAGAGTCCGAGAAACACTAGCGGCCGCGGCGGCACGTATCCTTTGGCGATCGATTCCGCCATCCACGCGATCTCAAGGAGCGTGCCGAGCCCCCGCGGAAGGAAGATCGCGGCCGAGGACTCGTCGCGAAGGCGGCGGAGCCGGCCGTTCAAGTCCGGTTCCCGGACGACTTCCGAGACCCAGCGATTCGGTTCGCCGTCGGCCAGCAGGACGCTGAGGCTCTTGCCGCCTGCTTCGGCCGCTCCCCGGCACGCCGCCTCCATCACGCCCCCGTATCCGCCGCAGACGACTCGCCCGCCGCGGCGCGCGATCTCGCGGCCGATCGAGAGGGCGTTCTGATAGTCGAGGCTCTGTTCGGCGGCTCGGCTCGACCCGAGGACGGCGATCGAGACGGTCAATCGAGGTCGATGTCCCGGATCGGTTTCGAGTCGTCGTTCTTCGCCTTCTCGAAGAGCTCGTCGAACTTGCGGTTCAGGACATCCTTCTTCGACTTCTCCGCCTCCACGGACGCGGCGAACTTCTTCTCGCGCTCGACGTCGTGCGTCTTCATCGCCCCGATGGCGTCGTCGACGGACTCGAACTTGCGCGCGACCTTCGGCGCCTCGTGGGCGATCACCGCTTTCAAATCCGGGTCCACCTTCAGACGGGCGCCGCAGCAAGGACAGTAGAGCTCGAAGTCCACGCCGGAAGTCTAGCTCCAACCCTTCCGCCGGCGCCCTTCCCGCCGCTCGTTGCGGTCGGGTCGGCCCGCGGTTCGCGACGGCGCGAGCATCCTTTCCAGCCGGCGCACCTCGAGCTCCTCCGGAGTCGGAGGAGGCGTCACGTCCTCGTAGAGCTTCCGGGCCTCCGCCTTTGCGATCGAGCGGGTCGCCAAACCGCGGACGACGAGGGACCGCCGGCGTCCCGAAGGCGTCGTGATCTCGACCGAATCGCCGGGCCGGACCTCGCGATGCGGCCGCGCGCTCGAGCCCGCGACGTCCACCTTGCCTCCCTCGCAGGCGGCCTTGGCGCGCGAGCGCGTGGGGTAGAGGCAGGCGACGTGGAGCCACACGTCGAGTCGAACGCCTTCCGGGCGTCCGGGCGCCCCTTCCGCCGCCCCCTCCGGGCGGCCGGGCGCTTCAGGACGCTCTTTCTTCGCTTTCCGCGCCGTTCTCGCTCTCCTCCAACGCCGGTCGGGCAAGCCGGGCGGGGGGCCGCCGGGAGCCGACCCAGTCGAGAAACTCGGGATTCGGCGCCGGAGGATCGGGAGCGGGACGTCCCACGAAGTATCCCTGCGCGGCCACGACTCCGGCATCGGCGCACACTTCGAGATCTTCGCGGTTCTCCACGCCTTCTGCGATCAGCCCGAAGGAGAAGTGCTTCGAGAGCCGTCCGAAGAACCGGAGGATCGCGCGGCGGCGCGGGTCGCGCGCGACGCCTCGCGTGATCTCCCAGTCGACCTTGGCCCATTCGGGGCGGAACGACTCGCACAGCTTGATGGCCTTGTATGGAGAGGTCATGTCGTCCAGGGCGACGACGACGTCGTGCTCCCGCGCTTCCGCGACGGCCCGGGCGAGACCCTCCAGGTTTTCGACGCTCTCGACCTCGACGAGATCGAGGACGACGCGCGAGGCGGCAACCCCCGCGTCGTCGAGCGCGCGCCAGAGCGTTTCGAGCTCGTCCGGCTTCTCCGCGAGCAGCCGCGGATTCACGTTCAGGAAGAGACGGGTCCCCGCCGAGAGTCGCCCGGCCGCTTCGACGACGCAGAGCCACGAGAGCGCCTCGAAGGGACGCTCGAGCCGGAGGGCCCGCGCCGCGGGAAACATTTCCGCCGACGGCCGACTCGCCGATTCGGCGCGCGCCCGCAGGAGACCTTCGTAACCGACCGCGCGTCCCGTTTCCAGATCGGCGATCGGCTGGAATTTCGTGTAGAAGTCGCCCGAGCGGAGGAGGTCGGCGAGCCACAGGGATCTAAGCTCGCTCCGTGCGCGGGAGAGGGTGGTCAGATTCCCGAGGGCGTCCCACTTCGTCTGTCCCGGATCCTCGGGCGCGACCCTCACGCGATCCGACAGCAACCCGAGACGCTCCTCGAGATTCTCGAGAAACTTCTCGGCATTGGTTTCGACCAGAAGGCGGCGCGCGCGTCCGTACACCTGCGCGCGCGACCACCGCCGGCCGAACGCGAGTGCGACCGCCTGCTCCGCCTCGGCACCTTCGGCCCGGACGAAAAGGGCGCGCGCGTTCCGCCAGCGATCGAGCCGGCCGAGCGTACGGCCGTCCAGAACGCTATCGGGTTGTTTCAACGTCGCTCGATTGTAGTCGGTCGCCCCGGGGCGGGCGCTCTTTTTTTCGTCGACTTCGAGGCACGGATAGAATCCGGTCGAGCCGGATCCCGAAAAGCCCGGACGGATGACCGAATTCGAGGACAAGTGACAAGGAGGGTCGGTGGTGGAAGCCAACTTCGACAAGAAATCGGTCGTCGACGTCCTGAACCGGATCCTCGAGACGGAGCTCGCCGGCGTCGTCCGCTACACACACTACTCGTTCATGGTCTTCGGATACACGCGGATCCCGATCGTCGCGTGGCTTCGCGAGCAGGCGACGGAGTCGATCGGGCACGCTCAGCAGGCGGGTGAAATGATCACGCTTCTCGGCGAGCATCCTTCGCTGTCGATCGGCAAGCTCCTCGAGACTCACCGCCACGACGTCGGCGACATCCTGCGCGAGGCCCTCGAAAACGAAAAGGAAGGGCTCGCGCTCTACCGGAAGCTGCACGACCTGGTCGCCGGAGAGAGCGTGCTCCTCGAGGAGTACGCGCGCACGCTCATCACCGAAGAGGAGATGCACGTGGCGGAGGTGGACAAGATGCTCCGCCAGCCCGGCGACGTTGCCGCATTCAGCTCCGAGAAGAAGGTCACCCGCTCGCGCCGCCGATCCTGACCTAGGGTTCGCTCTCCTCGTACTGCGCCTTCAAGGACTCGACGACCGCGGAGTCGGCGAGCGTCGTGGTGTCGCCGAGCACGCGTCCCTCCGCGATGTCGCGCAGCAGGCGTCGCATGATCTTTCCGGAGCGCGTCTTCGGGAGGTCCCCGACGAAGAAGAGCTTGTCCGGCTTCGCGATCGCTCCGATCTTCTTCGCGACGTGGCTGCGAAGCTCGTCGTGCAGGTCGTGATCGGAATCGGCGGCCTCCTTTTCCTTCAAGATGACGAAGGCGGCGATCGCGGTTCCCTTGAGCTCGTCGGTGATCCCGACGACCGCGGACTCGGCGACCGCCTCATGGTCGACGAGCGCCGACTCCACTTCCATCGTGCCGATTCGGTGCCCGGCCACGTTCATGACGTCGTCGACTCGGCCGAGAAGCCAGAAGTAGCCCTCATCGTCGCGCTTCGCCCCATCGCCCGGAAAGTAGACGTCGTTTTTCCACTTCGACCAGTACGTCTGAACGTAGCGATCGTGATCCCCCCAGATCGTCCGGAGCATCGCGGGCCAGGGCCGCGTGATCGCGAGGAAGCCGCCGCCGACCTTGATCTCGGTCCCGGCCGCGTCGAGAATCGTCGCGCGAACGCCCGGAAAGGGGAACGTCGCGGAGCCGGGGCGAGTCCGGGTCAGGCCGGGCAGCGGAGTGATCAGGATCATCCCGGTCTCGGTCTGCCACCACGTGTCGACGACGGGACAGCGTTCCCGGCCGATGTTCTCGTGGTACCAGATCCAGGCCTCGGGATTGATCGGCTCCCCCACCGATCCGAGGAGCCGCAGCGACGAGAGGTCGTGCCGCTCCGGCCACTCGGTGCCCCATTTCATGAACGCGCGGATCGCCGTCGGCGCCGTGTAGAGGATCGTGACCCCGTGGCGCTCGATGAGGTCCCAGAAGCGGTCGCGCGCGGGCGTGTCCGGCGCGCCTTCGTACAGTAGGCACGTCGCGC
>DASRPJ010000428.1:0-3959 GCA_035646435.1 Thermoanaerobaculia bacterium
CCGCCGTCAGCAGCACGATCGGAGGCGCCGCCGCCCCACCCTTGTTGCGGATCTCGCGGATGACGTCCGCGCTCGTCATGCGGGGCAGCTTTCCGCAGAGGAGCACGAGATCGAAGCGGTTGGCCGAGAAGGCCTCGAGGCCCTCTTCGCCGTCGTGGGCTTCGGTTACGGCGAACTCGGGGGACTCGAGCAACGAGAGCGCACGTTTGCGGTCTCGCTGTTCGTATTCGATCAGCAGTACGTTTTTTGCCATTTTAAGCGTCGGTTGTCGCCGGAGAAAGCAGATGAATGATACGGCATCGACGCCGAAAAACCAATGCAGGACGTGCAGATAGCCCCGGAGGCGACCATATAATCCGCATCTTTGGAGAGCGCATGTCGGGTCACAGCAAGTGGAGCACGATCAAACACAAGAAAGGGGCGGCGGACGCGAAGCGCGGCCGTCTCTTCACCAAGCTCATTCGCGAGATCACGATGGCCGCTCGCCTGGGAGGCGGATCAGCCGAATCGAACCCGCGTCTCCGCAAGGCGATCGACGACGCGAAGGCCGTCAACATGCCCGCGGACAACATCAAGCGCGGCATCCAGCGGGGCACGGGCGAGCTGCCCGGCGTGACCTACGAGGAGATCACCTTCGAGGGGTACGGTCCCGGAGGAGCCGCGATCCTGATCGAGGCGATGACCGACAACAAGAACCGGACGCTCCCGGAGATCCGCACGATCTTCTCGAAGCACGGGGGCAATCTCGGAGAGTCGGGCTCCGTCAAGTTCCTCTTCCAGAAGAAGGGCTACATCGCCATCGAGAAGGGGAAGGCGAGCGAAGACGACGTGATGGAAGCGGCGATCGAGGCGGGCGCGGACGACGTTTCCTTCACCGAAGAGCACCACGAGATCCAGACGTCCCCCGAGATGTTCACCGACGTGAAGTCGAAGCTGGAGGCGAAGGGACTGCCCCTCGCGGTCGCGGAGCTCTCGATGATTCCGACGACGGAAGTCGTGCTCGACCAGCGCCGGGCCGACCAGACGATGAAGTTGATGGAAGCGCTCGAGGACCACGACGACGTCCAGAACGTCTGGGCCAACTTCGATTTCGAGGAAGGATAGTTCTCAGCCGAGAACGCCTTTGCTGATCTCCCTCGGCCTCGACCCCGGCCTTTCCGCCACCGGCTACGGCGCCGTCATCTTCGAACGCGGCGGCCTGACCCTCGAGAGATGCGGGGTCTGGCGCCCCCCGGGCGGTCTGGTGCTCGCGGCGAAGCTCTCCTTTCTCTCCGAGAGGCTCCTCGCGCTCCTCTGCGAGCTGCGCCCGGCGGCGGTCTCGGTCGAGACGGTGTTCGCGGGGAAGAACGTATCCTCGACCGTCAAGCTTTCCCATGCCCGCGGCGTCCTTCTCGCGGCGGCGGCCCGCCACGAGATCCCGGTGTTCGAGTACGAGCCGCGCCTCGTCAAGAAGGCCCTCGTCGGCTACGGAGGGGCGGAGAAGCCGCAGGTGCGCGCGATGGTCCTCGCCCTTCTCGCCCGCCAGCGCTCGCGAGTGCCCCTGGACGCCGCCGACGCACTCGCGGTGGCGATCTGCCACGTGCACGCGTGTCCGCCCCCGAGAGCCTGACGCCCGAGGTTGCTATCATCCTTCGTCCGATGTCCTTCCAGGGCTCTCTCCGGGAACTCCAGCTCTCCGACATCGTTCAGCTCGTTTCTTCTTCGGGAAAGACGGGCAAGTTCGCCCTCCACCACGACGACGAGCAGGGCGACCTGTACGTCAAAGACGGCCGCATCGTGCACGCGCAGGTCGCGGGCGTGACCGGAGACGAAGCGGTCTACATCCTCGCTTCCTGGGCGTCCGGCGAGTTTTTCTTCACGCCGGGCGCCGAGACCGACCGGGTCACGGTGGAGAAGTCGAACACGCGCATACTGATGGAGGCCGCTCACCAGCAAGACGAGTGGCGCGTGCTCGCCCGGAAGATCCCGGGCCTTTCCGCGGTGCCGACCCTCGCCTCTCCCGACGCCGCCCGGCCCGTCACCCTCTCCCCCGGCGAGTGGAGGCAGATCGTCGCGATCGACGGAAAGAAGAGTATCCGGGAGCTCGCCCGCGAATCCGGTACGTCGTCCTTCGATGTGGCGAAGACGCTCTTCGGTCTCGTGACCGCCGGACTCGTCGAGATGCGCCCGCCCGCGCGCGAACGGACCCCCCTCGAGCCCGGAGAAGAGAAGCGGATCCTCGCCATCCTGTGCACGCGGATCCGGCAGGAGGCCGAGCTCGCGCTCGGAGAGCCGGTGCCCGCGATGCTCGAGAGCGCGCAGCGTCGAGCGCTGTCCCGGATCGAGCGCGGCGCCGGACTGGAGGCGCTTCGGGAGCTCGTGTCCGAGACCGGGAAAGCGATCACGTCGCGGCGGGGAGCCGCCCCGAGCCGGGCCTTTCAGGAAAAGATGCCGTTCGTCCTGCAGCCCAAGGCCTGAGAACCGGGAAAGAAGGCATTCGGTTGCCGCGGCACCTGCGCGCCGCCCTGCTGGTCTTCGCCGCACTCGTCCCGGCCGCGGCCGCGCAAACGCCTTCCCCGACTCCCACGCCCGAGCCCGACGCCGGGGTCACCCCTCCTCCGGTCGAGACCCCGGCCCCCGCGGAGGTTCCGGCCTCGGAAAGCGCTCCCCCCCGCGAGCCGGAAAAGAGCGGGATCTTTCCGAGCATCAACGTCTACCTTCCGGAGGGGCGCGCCGACATCCGACTCGTCAAGCCCATCCGGAACTCCCTCTTCGAGAACCAGATCAACTACAACTTCGTCTCCGGGGACATCTCCGCCTTCCTCCGCTACAAGTACTACGGCCGCAGCTACACGTCGACGTTCTCCTTCTTCGACTCGATCGAGTTCGAGGAGCTCGAACAATTCTCAAACGACTTCTCCCGCACCCGGGGCGCGCTCTACCTGCACCGCCGCCCGCTCAACTTCTACAACCGCCTCTACACGCTCCTCGAGTTCGACCGGCTCACCTTCTCGAGGCCGGTCGATCACCCCGACGCGAATCGCACCAACGTCTACGCGAAGGTCGGGTATCAATACGGGACCCCTTCCGACGAGCGGTCGAACGCCATCGTGGGCGAGTCCCGCGACCGTTTCTTCAACCTCTTCACGGCCTATCGCGAGGTGGGGCCGGGCGGGACCGGGCTTTCCGTCGCCGCGACCTATGGTTTCGACTTCCTGGGAGGCGATTACCGATACGTCAAAACCGAGATGGAAGCCCTTCAGGCCATCTCGCTCCCGAAGCGCAACCGTCTCGTGCTCCGGCTGCACGCGGGCTACTTCCCCTACAAGAAGCGGCTCTTAGACGAGTTCGACCCGCTTCTCGGCACTCCGTTTTCCATCCCGCGGTACGAGCTCTTCCGCCTGAACGGCCGTCACGAGCTGAAGGGGTACCGGGGGACCGAAAGGGGGCCCAACCAGGTCCACTTCACGACCGAGTACGTCCGACCGATCTACACCGACGTCCCGCGGCGGTTTCTCGGTCTCGAGTGGACGAGCCTCTACGCCATCGGCTACGCCGGGACCGGCAACCTCGGAAACGAGACGTCGATCTATACCCGGCTCGCCGACTACAAGGTGGACGTGGGCGCGGGTTTCGAGGCGGCGCTCTCCTGGCGGCACTACCGGGCATTTCTCGGCGCTCTGGTGGCCAAGACCCTCGTCAACGGGGTGGGAGGGGCTCGGTTCCTGGTCACTTTGAAGACTTACCGATAGCCGGCGCCGCGCCGCGCCTCGACCGCCCCCGGCCGCGCCGCCGACGGGCCGAGTGAAGCCCTTCGGCGCGCTTACCGCTCACGGCGAACGGGTTACGGGCCGAAAACGTTTGGCAATCCGCCGCTTTGGGCTTATTCTATTCGGCACAACTGATTTCTCTCCGGCCCGTTCGAAAGGAGCATTCATGATGGCAAAGCGTTCCGCGCTACTCGCCGTCCTTCTCTCTCT
>DASRPJ010000429.1:0-4120 GCA_035646435.1 Thermoanaerobaculia bacterium
GCCGCCGCCTTCGTCGGAAAGGATGTGACGAAACTTCTTCTCCCGGTCGGCGTTGTCGCGGGAGAAGGACGCCAGACCGCGCGCGAGACGAGGCGAGCGGGGTACCTCGGACGCAGAGGGCGCGGGTGTCGAACCGGAGAGTTCGTCGGCGGACCCGGAGACCATCGGCACGCTCCGCCCCGCGCTCGGGGGCTCGGCGGCCGGCGGGTTTCGATCGACCGGAGGCGGGAGCGGCGAAGATCCGACTCCGGGCAGGACTCCTCCCGCCGGCTCGTCGGGGGGGAGAAACGGCGGTGCGTAGCCGGGGTGCGTGGCCTTCCCATCAGGCTCCGGCTCGTTCGACGGAGAGGGACCGCCGAGCGCTCGCTTGAACGACTCCCAGAGGCGGGGGCGATCCCGGGGCACGATGAGATTGTACGCGCGGTCGAGGCGGACCGAGAGGCCTCTCAGTGCTCGAGCCCGTACTCCTTGATCTTGTTGTAGATCGTTTTCAGCGAGAGCTTCAGGAGCTCCGCGGTCTTCTTCTTGTTCCCCTTCGCGAACTCGAGGGTCTTCTGAATGAGCCTGCGCTCGACTTCCGCGAGCGAGTCTCCGACGGCGATCCGCACGACCGGAGCGCGGCGGCGACGCGAGCCGGGCGCGTTCAGGGGTCGACCGAGGACCGAGCGGACGACGATCGGGCCGATGGTGGGGCCTTCGGCGAGCTCGGCCGCGCGGCGGACGGCCTCGCGGAGCTCCTGCACGTTGCCGGGCCAGTCGTGCGCCGCCAGCGCATCCAGCGCCTCCGCGTCGAAGGCGAGGGTGCCCGCGGTCTCCTCGAGGAAGTGCCGCGCGAGACGAAGGACGTCTTCGCCCCGCTCCCGCAGCGGCGGAAGGTGAACCACGGAGCTCTCGAGGCGGCCCGGAATCGCTTCGAGGAGCACCCCGCGACGCACCGCGCCGGAGGGGTCGTTGTCCGCCCCGAGAATGAGACCCGGACGATCGGTGCGATCGAGCGTCGTGAGCGCGAGCTCCTGGACCGACACCGGAGCGAGGTCGATCCCGCTCAGGTACACCGTGCCCCGCCCGGCGCGGGCGAGGCTCTCCCGGAGATCCGCTCCGGCCGCGCGGACGAAGGGCTCGGCGCCGCGGGGGGAGAGTCGGTGGAGGAAGAGGGCGGCGGCTTCCTTTTCCGTTCCCTCTTCGCCGGTGACGAGCACTGACCGCTCGCCCGCGAGGCGCTCGATGGCGGACATCGCTGCCGCCCATCGGGCGGATCGGCCGGGAAGCGCCGCCGCGGCTTCCACGCGGGCGAGCCTCAGGCGCGTTTCCTCGGCCTTCGCCTCGCTCTCGCGGCGTTCGAGGAGCCTTCCGAGGAGGACGGAGACGCGGTCGGCGGAGACCGGCCTCCACAGGAAATCGTCGGCGCCCCGGCTCATCGCGGCAACCGCGTCTTCGAGCCTACCGGCGGGGGCGATGGCCCAGGCGGCGCGGCGGGGGGTGTCGCGCGCGATCTCCTCCAGGAAAGCGGACGCATCTCCGTCGGGTAGGTCCAGAGCGGCGACGACGACGTCGGGCGCGTACTCGAGGAGATTCCGCCGGGCCTCGGCAAGGGATGCCAGACCCCGGAACTGTGCACCCGCTCCCGAGATCGCCTGGCGGAGGGCGTCCCGGGAAGCCGGCGACGGATCGACGACGAGGACCTTCACGTTCAACCGAACCCCGGATTCTAACAGTCCCGGTCCGGCCCGGGACCGGGAGACCCGGAACCTTTCCGCAGCCGGATCCCGAGGTGGGGCCACAGTTCGTCGATCCGGCGCCGCACGTCCTCGCTCATGGCGATTTCGTCGGGCCACCGGCGGTGGAAGCCCTCCTCCTTCCACTTGCGCGTGGCGTCGATCCCCATCTTGCTGCCGTAGCACGGAAGCCGCGAGGCGAAGTCGAGCTCGTCCACCGGCCCGTGGACGAACTCGATGTCGCGCTCCGGGTCGATTGCCGTGAGCGCGCGCCACAACGCCTCCGGGGCGTTGCGCAGGTCGGCGCCGCGGTCGAAGACGACGATGGTTTTCGTGAACATCATCTGTCCCGTTCCCCAGATGGCGTGCATCGTCTTCCGCGCGTGCCCCGGGTATCGCTTGTCGATCGAAACGAGCATGAGGTTGTGGAAGATTCCTTCGACCGGAAGGTGCATGTCCACGAGCTCGGGGATCATCTTCTTCACGAGCGGGAAGAAGAGCCGCTCCACCGCCTCGCCGAGGAAGCCGTCTTCCATCGGGGGTTTCCCGACGATCGTCGTCAGATAGACGGGAGCGCGGCGGCGGGTCACGGCGGTGACGTGAAACACGGGAAAGTCGTCGTCGAGCGAGTAGAAGCCCGTGTGGTCCCCGAAGGGTCCCTCGCGGCGGCGCTCGCCCGGATCGACGTAGCCCTCGAGCACGATCTCGGCCTCCGCGGGCACGGGCACGCTGACCGTCTTTCCTTCCACGAGCGCGACGCCTTCCGAGCGCACGAAGCCGGCGAACAGGAACTCCGAGATCCCCGGAGGGAGGGGCGCGACCCCGGAGAAGACCGTCGCCGGATCCGCCCCGATCGCGACGGCAACCTCCATCCGCCGGCCCTCGCGCTCGTACCCGCGCGCCTGCCCCGCGCCGTCCTTGTGCTTCTGCCAGTGCATGCCGGTCGTGTTGCGGTCGTAGACCTGCATCCGATAGACGCCGACGTTCACCTTCGCGGTCGCCGGGTCGCGCGTGATGACGAGCGGAAGCGTGATGAACGGGCCGGCATCCTGAGGCCAGCAGGTGAGCACGGGCAGCGCCGACAGGTCCACGGCGTCGCCCGTCTCGACGACTTCCTGGCACGGCGCGGACCGGACCATCTTCGGAAACACGTGCGCGAGCTCGGTGATCTTCGGAATCGCCTTCAGCTTCTCCAGCAGGCCCGCGGGCGGCGTCGGATCGAGGAGGGGCGCCAGCCTCGATTCCCACTCTTCCCAGCCCGAGAGATCGAGAGCGCGCAGCATCCGGCGCCTCGAAGCGAACAGGTTGATCGCGACGGGAAAGGCGGACCCGGAGACGTTCTCGAAGAGCAGCGCGGGTCCGTCCCCTTTCACGGCCCGGTCGGCGATCTCGGCGATCTCGAGGTGAGGGGACACCTCCCGCCGGATCCGCACGAGGTCGCCGTCCGCTTCGAGCGCTCGAAGAAACTCCGACAGGTTGCGAAACGGCACGCGAACGCTAGCGGGCCGTGCTCGGGCGCCCGTAACCGCCCCGCACCCAGGCCTCGACTCCCCCGGACACGTGAGAGACGTAGGGAAAGCCCTGCCGGGCGAGGAACTCGCAAGCGGACGCGGCGTCGATTCCGTCCCGGCTGAAGATGAGGATCGGCTCCTTCTTCCAGGCGGTCAGCTCCCGGTACCGGCGAGGCAGGTCTTCGATCGGAATCTCGCGCGCTTTCGGGAGCCTCGGGAGCGTCGCCGGATACTCCTCGTCGCGGCGGACGTCGAGCAGGAGGACACCCGGATTGTCTCTCATCATCTCGTGGGCGACTCCGACCTCGACCTCGCGGCAGTTCGCGGTCAGCGAAGCGACGACGCTCCGGCTGGCGGCGCACGACGCGGAGAAAGCGAGCACCACGCCGACCAGCGCCGGGACGCCCCCTCCGAAAAAAAAGTCCGGATCAGTCAGGCTCATCGCGTCGAATTATAGGAACTTCCGCGCGGACGGAGCCGACGACGGCCCCGGCGGCGTTGACCACCGGCGGCGAGGCATAGGCGGCGAGCGCGCCGCGCGCGCGGGGCGACAGCAGCCCGAGCCGATCGAGAAGCGAGATGGTCACTGCGTCGCGGGCCCGGGTGCCGCCGTCCTCGATTTTGAAGGCGATCCCGACGGACGGCCCGCGGCGGGCGCCTCGGACCGCGACCGCGTACACGGCTTCGGCGCCCTCTTTCCCGATCGAGCGGCCCCGCTCTGCTTTCAGGAAGTCGGTCGTGAACCGAGCGCGGCCCGCGACCATCTCGGGTCTCTCCCACATGGCGGCGCAGATCGTGCGGCGGGCCTCCCGCTCCTCGCGGGTCTCCCCCGCGACCGCCGCCGACACGAGCCGGGCGTACGCAAGGGCCAGGGCAGCGAGCGGCATCGAGAGA
>DASRPJ010000430.1:0-2292 GCA_035646435.1 Thermoanaerobaculia bacterium
CTGACCGAGCGGACCGGCCACGTTTCGCAGAGCCTGCTTCAGACCGTTCACTCCGGAATCGACCTCGTCCTCGGGCACGAGACTCCTTCTCCTCGATAGGCCGTCGATCGCCTGCCGGTCAAAGACTCCCCCGAACCGCTCGCCCTGGCCGCCATGGAGCTCGCGGGAGTTAGATCACCGGAGGCAACGGGCCCCTCTTTTCCCCTCTCCCCGCCAGGCGGGGAGAGGGTCGGGGTGAGGCGCTCCCGGAAAGGGGCCGCTCTCTACGAGCGGCGGATCAGAAGCACGGACACGACAGCGAGAGCGAGGCCGAGAAGCGCCAGCATTCCGGGGGAGAGCGTCGGAATCGAGCCCGGCGCCGGCCCGCCGCCGCCGATAGCGGTCGGAGTGAACGTCGGCGGAACCGTCGTCGGAGTCGGGGTGAGCGTCGGCGGGATCGTCGTCGGGGTCGCCGTGGCGGTCGCGGTGAGGGTCGGGATCGGAGTGGGCGTGACACCGGCACCCTGCGGCTCGCCGTAAATGAAGTCGTCCATCACGACGACGTCGACGGCGGTCGGCGCGTCGTCCGGTCCCGGCGCCGTGTTGCCGCTCGTGATCCGGACCCGCCCCACGATTGCGGCGCCGAAGGACACTCCCAGGAAACAGACGCCGCCGCTCGAGGTCGAACCGATGAGGAACGTCCCGAGGCTCGTTCCCTGGGCATCGAAGTACTCGATCGAGGTGCCCGAGGCGACGTCGACGTCGGTGAACACCGCGCCGAAACCCCTCGTCGTCGCCGGGGTCGTCGATCCCGCGACAAAAAAGTTGACGTCGGTGATGTTGCTGCCGAGCGCGGTAAAGAGCCGCTGCGCCGAGAACGTCGTGAAGGTCGCCGGGTAAGTCGGGTTGAGGTTGCCGAACTCGACCGGCGTTGTCGTCGGATTGTCGGTGTCCGCGCTGACCTGGAACCCGGTGCCCGGCGTCGAGAAGACCACGCCCCGCGGCGAGTTCACGTTGAAGAAATTCGCCGGCAGGTTGTTCGGCGCCGAGAAAGAATCGGGCACGCCGTCCCAGTTGATCTCGCGGCGCCCGCTCGGGAAAGATCCGGCGACGTTGGCGTTCAGCGCTCCCAGGTCGGTCCGGAACTGGTCCACCGTCGCCTGGATGTTCGCGGCCGTCGCGCCGCATGCCTGACGCACGAGCGCCCCGAGCGCGATCGGCTCGCCGTAAATGAAGTCGTCCATCACGACGACGTCGACGCCCGGCGGCGCGTCGTTCGGGCCGAGCGCGCTGTTGCCGCTCGTGATCCGGACCCGTCCCACCCGCTCGCCCGCGGTGACGCCCACGAAGCCGAGCCCGTTGTTCGCGGAAGGAGCGAAGAAGATTCCGAGGCTGGTGCCGGCCGCGTCGAAGAGCTGGATCGACGCGGCGGCGGCCCCGTCCACGTCGGTGAAGATCACGCCGAATCCGTTCGTCGTCGCGGGTGTCGTCGAGCCCGGGACGAAAAAGGTGACGTCGGTGACGTTGCTTCCCACGGCCGTGAAGAGGCGCTGCGCCGAGAACGTCGTGAAAGTCGTCGAATAGGTCAGGTTGACGTTGTCGAACTCGATCGGTGTCGTCGTCGGGTTGGAGTTGTCCGCGCTGACCTGGAACCCGCTGCCCGGCGTCGAAAAGACGACCCCCCGCGGGGAATTCACGTTGAAGAAATTCGCCGGCAGGTTGTTCGGCGCCGAGAAAGAATCGGGCACGCCGTCCCAGTTGATCTCGCGGCGGCCCCCCGGGAACGAACCGGCCACGTTGGCATTGATCGCCCCGAGAGCGGTCCGGAAAGCATCGACAGTCGGCTGGATCGACGCCGGGTCCGGCCCGGACGCGGAGAACACGGCACCGAACGCGGTCGCCGAGGAGAGCGCGAGAAGGGCGGCGACGGCGAAGAGGATTCCTTTGCGCATGACGTTCCCCCTACGATTTGGCAGCATTCTAGACTCCTCTTCATCCCTCTCCCCGAGAGGCGAGACAACCATCACACACCGGGATGCCGAACGAGCTCCCAGAAGCCTCTCGGATTCAGGATCCGCAATGCGCCGACCTCGCCCAGAACGAGCAGGTCCTTGTCGCCCGTCACAAGGACGTCGGCTCCGCCGGAAAGGGCTCCGCCGAGGATGACCAGGTCGTCGGGATCTCGAACGACGATCGGAGGCCGCTCCGGAACGCCCTCGACGGTCGAAGCAGAGGCGCGCAGAAACGCTACGATTTCGCGAACCACCGGATCGGGTACGCGGATCTTCCTGGTCAGGGTACGCGTGACCTCTT
>DASRPJ010000431.1:0-8910 GCA_035646435.1 Thermoanaerobaculia bacterium
ATGGTCCTCTTCCTCTTCGTCATCATGCTCGTCCACCAGCGGGACATCCAGGAGGCGCTGACGTTCCAGCACCAGTGGGACGTCGCCCTCCTCTTCCTGGTCGCCTTCCTCGTCCCCTTCCTCTACGTCCTCGGCACCGAGGAATTTCCCGTGATCGCGGGCAACCCGGACGCTTTCCGGATGGTACGCGGCAAGCTCGCGGGGAACACGGAAGCCGTCGCCTGGGTGCTCTACCGCGACTACCTGCTGCCGTTCGAGGTGGCGTCGGTCTTTCTGCTCGTCGCGATGATCGGGGCGGTCGTCCTCGGCAAGCGGACGGCGGAAAAGACGGACTGAGGCGACATGAACATCACGATCAACCACTACCTCATCGTCTCGTTCCTCCTCTTCTCGATCGGGTTTCTCGGAGTGCTCGTGCGGCGCAACTTCCTGACGGTTCTCATGTCCGTCGAGCTCATGCTGAACGCCGTCAACCTGAACCTGATCGCGTTCTCCCGGCGCCTCTCGGATCTGACCGGCCAGGTGTTCTCCGTCTTCGTGATCACGATCGCCGCCGGGGAGGCCGCGATCGGGCTCGCGCTGACGATTTCCCTCTTCCGACAGCGGCGGACGCTGAACGTCGAAGAGGCGAGCTCCATGCGCGGATGAGGGACTTCCTCTACCTCGTACCGCTCTTCCCGCTCGCGGGCTTCCTCGTGAACGGGCTCCTCTACCTCGTCACGCACCGGACGAAGGGGGTGGCGCACGGCGGCCACGCGCCGCCCGCCGGCGAGCAGCCCGCCGCGGAGTCGAGCCTGGCCGCCGGCCACCCGCACGCCCACGGCCACGCGGAGAGCGAGCCGCGGTTCAAGGCGGTGCACACGGCCGTCGGCGTGGGATCCGTCGCGCTCTCGTGCGTCTTCGCGCTCGGGGCGGTCTTCGACGTCGGGATCGGCGCGCTCGCCTCCGGGGCGCACCACGTCCAGACGTTCTATCGGTGGATCGCCCTCGGCGTGAACCAGGCGACCGGCCAGGTCCCGGGAGAGCTCGGCGAGTGGTTCGTGGACGTCACGCTCCGCCTCGACTCGCTTTCGGCCCTCATGATCGCCTTCGTCACGTTCGTCGGGCTTCTCATCCACATCTACTCGGCCGGCTACATGGCGCACGACGCGGGGTACGGGCGCTACTTCGCGTACCTGAACCTCTTCATGTTCTCGATGCTCACGCTCGTGCTCGCCGGGAACTTCCTCCTCATGTTCGTGGGGTGGGAAGGGGTGGGACTCTGCTCCTACCTCCTCATCGGGTACGACTACCACAAGAAGTTCGCCGCGGACGCGGGCAAGAAGGCGTTCGTCGTCAACCGGATCGGCGACTTCGGATTCATCCTCGGGATCTTCGGGATCTTCGCGCTCTTCGGCTCGCTCGACTTCGGCCGGGTGTTCTCCGAGGCCGCAGCGAACCCCGGCGCGTACGCGCCGTACATGACGCTCGTCTGCCTCTGCCTCTTCCTCGGCGCGGCGGGCAAGTCCGCCCAGGTGCCGCTCTACGTGTGGCTGCCGGACGCGATGGCGGGACCCACGCCCGTGTCCGCGCTCATTCACGCCGCCACGATGGTGACCGCCGGCGTGTACATGGTCGCCCGCTGCAACGTCCTCTTCCGCCTTTCGCCGGACGCGCTCCTCGTCGTCGCGGTCGTGGGCGGGTTCACGGCGATCTTCGCGGCGACGATCGGCCTTGCCCAGACCGACATCAAGAAGGTCCTCGCCTACTCGACGGTCTCGCAGCTCGGGTACATGTTTCTCGCCTGCGGCGTCGGAGCTTTCAGCGCGGGGATGTTCCACGTCGTGACGCACGCGTTTTTCAAAGCGTGCCTGTTCCTCGGGTCCGGTTCCGTGATCCACGCGCTCGGCGGTGAGCAGGATCTCCGCCGGATGGGGGGTCTCTCGAGGAAGATTCCGATCACCTACGTGACCTTCCTCGTCGCCACGCTCGCGATCGCGGGGGTGCCGCTTCTGGCCGGCTTCTTCTCGAAGGACGCGATCCTGGCGGCGGTCTTCGAAGCCCATTTCCCGCAGGCGCCCTGGCTGCCGAAGCTCCTCTGGGCCGCGGCGCTCTTCACGGCCGGCCTGACGGCGTTCTACATGTTCCGGCTCGTCTCGCTCGCGTTCTACGGGAAGTTCCGCGGGACCCCCGAGCAGGAAGCCCAAGTCCACGAGTCGCCGCCGTCGATGACCGTGCCGCTCGTCGTCCTCGCGTTCCTTTCGGTCGTCGGCGGGTGGATCGGAATCCCGATCGTGCACGGCGGAAACCGGATCGGCGAGTTCCTCGCGCCGGTGATTCCGCCGATCGCGGGCGAGCACCCCGCGGCGCACCATCCGTCGGTCTCGCTCGAGATCGCCCTCATGGCGGCGTCCGTCGTCGCTGCGACGGTCGGGCTCGCGCTCGCCTGGTTCTGGTACGCGAAGGGGGACGGAAGCGTCCCCGCTCGGCTCGCCGAGCGCTTTCCGCGCCTTTACCGGCTGATCCTCGACAAGTACCGCGTCGACGAGGTCTACGACGCCGTCTTCGTCGAGGGCGTGGGCAAGGGGGGAGGGCGGTTCCTGTGGGAGGTGGACGCGACGGTCGTCGACCTCATCCCCAATGGCGCCGCGGCTGTGACGCGCGGCGCGGGATGGCTCTCCAACCTCTTCGACAAACACCTGGTCGACGGCGCCGTCAACGGTGTCGCGGATTCGCTGCAGGGCGGCTTCCGGCTGCTGCGCCGCTCCCAGACCGGCCGGGTCCAGAACTATGCGCTCGTGATGGGCGGCGGGCTCTTCTGCATCGTCGCGGTGTACCTGATCTTCCGGTAAGCGAGGGCTGAATGGAATTGATGGGCGTCTCGATCCCGATCCTCTCCGTCGTGACGTACGTCCCGCTCGCGGGAGCGCTGGCGATCGTCTTCTTCTTTCCGAAAGAGAAGACGGGCGCGATCAAGACGGCCGCGACGGTAGTCGTCCTTCTCGACCTCCTCGTTTCCCTTCCGCTCTGGTTCCTCTTCGACCGCGGCCGTGACGGCTACCAGTTCGTGGAGCAGGCTTCGTGGATCCCGTCGCTCGGCGTGTCCTACCACTTCGGGATCGATGGAATCACCCTTCTCCTCATCCTGCTCACGACGTTGACGGGCGTGATCGCCGTCGCCTGCTCGTACACGGCGATTGCGGAGCGGCAGAAGGAGTACTACGTCCTCCTTCTCCTGCTGCAGACGTTCATGATCGGAACGTTCTGCTGTCTCGACCTCTTTCTCTTCTACGTCTTCTGGGAGGTCATGCTCGTTCCGATGTACTTCCTGATCGGGGTGTGGGGTAGCGACCGCCGGCTCTACGCCGCGATCAAGTTCTTCCTCTACACGCTCGCGGGCTCGGTCCTCATGCTCCTCGGCATCATCGCGCTGTACTTCTACAACACGACCGGATTCCTGGGGTATGGAGGGCTCGGACGGGAACCGACGTTCTCGATCGAGACGCTGACGGCCGTCGCCGCCGGAATGCCGGCGGACCTCCAGATCTGGCTCTTCTTCGCGTTCTTCTTCGGGTTCGCGATAAAGGTCCCGATGTTCCCCTTCCACACGTGGCTTCCGGACGCGCATACCGAGGCGCCGACGGCCGGGTCCGTGATCCTCGCGGCGATCCTCCTGAAGATGGGGACGTACGGTTTCGTCCGCTTCTCGCTCCCGATGTTTCCCGACGCCATCAACACGCCGTGGGTCGTGACGCTCATGGTGACGCTGTCGATCGTCGGGATCGTCTACGGGGCGATGGTCACACTCGTGCAGAAGGACATGAAGCGGTTGATCGCCTACTCCTCCGTTTCGCACCTCGGGTTCGTGATGCTCGGCGTCTTCTCCCTGAACATGGCAGGGGTCCAGGGGGGCATCCTGCAGATGATCAACCACGGAATCTCGACGGGCGCGCTCTTCCTCTTAGTCGGGATGATCTACGAGCGCCGTCACACGCGCCTGATCTCGGAGTACGGCGGAATCGCGCGGCAGATGCCGGTGTACGCGGTCTACTTCCTCATCATGGCCCTCTCCTCGATGGGCCTGCCATTGCTGAACGGCTTCATCGGGGAGTTCACGATCCTCCAGGGGGCGTTCGCGAAGAGCTTCTGGTGGGCGCTCTTCGCCGCCACCGGGATCGTGCTCGGCGCCGCCTACCTCCTCTGGCTGTACCAGCGCGTCTTCTTCGGCGAGATCACGAACTCCGCCAACGCGAACCTGCCGGACCTGACCCTCCGCGAGCAGCTCACCGTGATCCCGCTCGTCGTGCTGGCCCTCTGGATCGGCATCTACCCGAAACCGATGTTCGACGTCCTGCGCCTCCCCTCGGAGAAGATCGTGGCCGCCGTCGGCGGCCGGACGACTCCGGCCCCGGCGCTCGCCCGCAAGGGCGTCCCGCCGACGGCGCCTCTCGGGCGGGCGGCGGCTCGCCCGTGAGGATGTCCGTCAGCGACTGGCTGCTCCTTTCGCCGGAGCTGCTGCTCACCGCGGCGGGCCTGCTCGTCCTCTCCCTCGCCGTCTTCGTCGACAAGGCGAAGGAGGAGTTCCTCGCCTTCCTCACGCTGCTGTCGGTCGCGGGCGCGATGGCGCTCGTGCTCTTCCTCTCCGGCTATTCCGGGCGCGGCGGCTCGATCCTCGGAGGGATGTTCGTTCTCGATAACTTCGCGATCTTTTTCAAGCTCCTGATGCTGACGTCGATCGCCCTGACCGTGCTCGCGTCCGTCCGGTTCGTCGGGGCATCTCCCTATCCGGGAGGCGAGTACTACGCGCTCCTGCTCTTCACCGGCGTCGGAATGCTCTTCATGGTGTCGGGCGACAACCTGGTCTCCATCTACGTCGCGCTCGAGCTCATGGCTCTGTCGTCGTACGTCCTCGCGGGATACTTCAAGGGGGAGATCAAGAGCACCGAGGCCGCGCTCAAGTACTTCATCCTCGGCGCGTTCTCGTCCGGGGTCCTCCTCTACGGCCTCTCCCTCGTGTACGGGGTCGCCGGGGAGATGGGCCTCCCCGAGCTCGCGAAGCAGTTCGCGACCCAGGAGAAGTCCAACCTGCTCCTCGTGGGAATCCTCCTCATCCTGGCGGGGCTCCTCTTCAAGATCGCCGCGGTGCCGTTCCACGTGTGGACGCCCGACGTTTACGAAGGCTCGCCGACCCCCGTGACGGCCTTCTTCTCGGTCGGACCGAAGCTCGCGGCCTACGCGGTGCTCGCGCGGATCTTCTACGTCGCGTTTCCGAAGTTCCACGCCGATTGGGGTCTCATCGTCGCGCTCGTCGCCGCCGCGACGATGGTCTTCGGCAACCTCGCGGCCCTCCTCCAGGCCAACGTGAAGCGGATGCTCGCCTATTCGTCGATCGCGCACGCCGGGTACGCTCTCCTCGGCGTCGTCGGGTTCCGGACCGATTTCGGGCTCTGGGGAGTCCTCGTCTATCTGCTCGCCTACACCTTCATGAACTTCGGGGTGTTCGCGCTCGTCGTCTTCCTCGAGACGAAGGGCTACGCGGCCGAGCAGGTTTCCGACTTCAACGGCCTCGCAAAGCGGAACATGACGGCGGCCGTCGTGATGCTCGTCTTCCTGCTGTCGCTCGCCGGCATCCCTCCGACGGCGGGGTTCATCGGGAAGTACTACCTGTTCACGGCCGCGATGAAGGCGGGCTACGCGTGGCTCGCCGTGCTCGCCGTCCTCATGTCGGCGGTCTCGCTCTTCTACTACTTCCGCATCGCGGCGGCGATGTTCTTCTCCGAGGCGGAAGGAGCGCCCCTGCGCAGCTCCTACACCTTGACGACGGCGGTCCTCATCTGCGCGGCGGCGACGCTCCTCGTCGGCGTCGCGCCGCAGCCGTTCGTCGAGATCCTCCGGGCATGCGTGATTCGATCGCCCTAGACGACCCTGGACCTCAACTCCGTCACCCGCGCCTCCGCCGCCGGCATCCTGTTCCCGCTGTCGCTCGTCGCGGGGTGGTTCCTCGGCAAGTGGATCGGTCTCGCGCTCGGGATCGGCCTCGCGCCGGCGTACGTGGGAGCGGTTCTCGGGGTCGCCGCGGGCTTCTGGAACCTCTACCGCATCCTGCGCGGCATGGAGAGCGGGGGAGAGGGGCGCTGATCTCCGAGGAGGCGGTCCTGCAGCGGATCCGGCTCCGTTCCGTCGCGATCGCGGCGGCCGCGGCGATCGGAGCTCTCTTCTTCGGATGGCGCGCCGCGGTCTCCTTGACAATCGCGGCGGCCGTCGTTATTTTCAGCTTTCTCGTTCTCGAGAAGCTGACCGAGCGTCTCGTTCCCCCGCAAGAGAAGAAAGGGCTCAAAGCTGTGCTACCTCTCCTGCTGGTGACGGCCGCCGGCGCGGTTCTTCTCGGGGTCGCGCTCCTCCGCTGGAGGGGCTTCGAGCCGGTGGCCGGCATGGCCGGGCTATCGGTCGTGGTCGTGGCGATCGTTCTCGAGCTTCTGAGGGGAGGAAGGGGCGAGTCGGCGTGAGCGAGCATCATTCGATCCTCTACGGGCCGATCAACCGGCTCCTGATCTCGCTCTTCGGACCCCCACCGGTCGAAAACCTTTCGCCCGCCGCGGCCGCCTTCTGGTTCCCGGACGGCAAGGCCGCCTGGATCCCCGACCACGCGATCATGGTGCTTCTCCTAATGCTGATCTTCGTCGTCTTCCTGCCGCTCGCCGCGCGGCGATACGACAAGGAGCGGCCCGGTCGCGTTCAGAATTTTCTGGAGATGATCGTCGCGGGCGTGCGATCCCTCGTCTCCGACATCATCGGGCACGGTGCGGAAAAGCGGTACGCCAACGTCATCGGGGGGTTCGCGCTCTTCATCTTCGTCGGCAACCTCTTCGGTCTCTTCTTCTTCCTCCAGCCGCCGACCGGAACCCTTTCGACCACCGTCGCGCTCGCCATCCTGTCGTTTCTCTACTTCAACTTCCAGGGGATCAAGGAGCACGGTTTCTTCGGTTACCTCAAGCACTTCATGGGTCCGGTCCTCTGGCTCGCCCCGCTCTTTTTCTTCATCGAGATCATCGGCAACTTCGCCCGGATCCTTTCGCTGTCGTTGCGGCTGTTCATGAACATCTACGGCGAGCACACGGCGACTTCCATCTTTGCCGGCCTCGTTCCGATCGTCGTTCCCTGGCCGCTCATGGGCCTGGGCCTTTTCACGGCCCTCCTCCAGGCGTTTATTTTCGCGACCCTGTCGTCGGTCTACATCAGCCTCGCAACGGCCCACGAGGAGCACTGAGCTCCCGGCGGCCGCAACAAACAAGGAGAGTTTCGAGATGCACAAAAGAAGAATAGGTCTGCTTGTCCTCGCCCTCGTCTGTCTCGCCCTTCCGGCGCTCGCTCAGGAGGGGGGAGAGCCCGCCGGGCGGCCGGTCGGAACCTGGGGGGCCGGAGCCCTCGGCGCGGCGTTCCTGCTGGGGGTGGCGGCCGCCGCCGGGGCAATCGCGCAGGGCAAGGCGACGTCGGCCGCCGCGGAGGGGATGTCCCGCAACCCGGGCGCCGCGGGGCCCATCCGGACCATGACGATCATCGGACTGGCCCTGATCGAGTCCCTCGTCCTCTACGCCCTTCTGATCGCCTTCCTGATCCGCGGCGTCTAGCGGCCCGAGAGGCCGGTCGGCCGGACCCTGTCCCCCCCGGGGGACAGAGTGTTCTTCTTTGGAAACCGGTGACCCCGGTTTTCGTACTTATTGTTGAAACCGCCTCAACGGGCTCGGCGCCTATTCCGTAGGTACTACGGAGGTTAGCTCGGGCCCGGCCGGCTGGGAATAGAACGGCCGGTCGGGCAAGCAATTTGCGACACGGAAGGGCATGGAGAAACTAAGCGTGCAGCCGACTACCGAGGGCACTCCGCAGCCGGTCACATCCTGGGATTTCGACTCCCAGGTGATGCCGTACGTGGATTCGCTCTACAACACCGCGTACCGCATGACTCGGAGCTCCGAGGACGCCGAGGACCTCGTCCAGGAGACCTTCTTCAAGGCGTACAAGTATTACGACAAGTTCGAAGAGGGCACCAACCTGAAGGCGTGGCTCTTCAAGATCCTGAAGAACACGTTCATCAACAACTACCGGAAGAAGAAGCTCGAGCCGCGCAGCGTGGATTTCGCCGAGATCGAGGACTCCTTCGAACGGATCGTGCGGCGCGACAACTCCGACCGGCCGTCCGACCCGGAGGCCGAGTTCTTCACCGGCGTCCTCGACGACGACGTCCGCAAGGCGCTCGAGTCGCTCCCGTACGACTACCGGATGGTGGTCATCCTGGCGGACCTCGAAGACTTCTCGTACAAGGAAATCGCGGAAATCCTCGACTGTCCGGTCGGGACCGTCATGTCGAGGCTCTACCGGGGCCGAAAGCTCCTCGAGAAGGCGCTCCTTCGGTACGCCCGGCGCCACGGCTACATCCGAGGCGCGGAGCCGGCCAAGATGCGCACCCGGCCGAAGCCGGTCGCGTAGTCGACTGTCCCCTCCGGGGGACTCGGGCCGGAGCGGCCTCGCCGCCCCCGGCCGGACGAGGATTTCGCGGCGCGGGCCGGGGCTTCCCGGTCCCCGGAATTTCCCCTATCGCGAGGCCGTTTGTCCCAACGGTCCGATGAACTGCCCGCAAGCCCGATTCCTGCTCTACGCCCACATGGACCGGGAGCTTCCGCGCCTCGACTCGGAGGCCCTCTCGCGCCACCTGGCCGCGTGCGCCCCGTGCGCCACGCGGGCGGATTCCGCCCGCAGCCTCGGCAAGGTCCTGCGGTCGCGGCTCGACCGCGCCCCCGCGCCCGCGCGACTGCGCTCGCGGCTTCACAGCTCGCTGACGTCGAACCGGCCGATGCGTCCGAACGTGTCGTCTTACTTCCTCGCGGCGGCCGTCATCCTGATGATCGTTCCCCTCGTCGCCGACACGCCGTCTTC
>DASRPJ010000432.1:0-3658 GCA_035646435.1 Thermoanaerobaculia bacterium
GAACCAGCGTGCCGCCGGGCTCGAGCAAGCGGCGGAGCGTTTCCAGAAAGGCGCGCGTCCTGTCGCGTGGGAGGTGCTCGATCAATTCGATGCTCACGGCACTGTCGAACGGTAACTCATGCTCGAAACCGATGACGTCTGCTTTCCGAAAGTCGAGACCGGGACGTCCGTAGTGGCTTCGCGCGTACTCGATCTGAGGCTCCGCGAAGTCCACTCCGAGCGCATAACTCCGCCCGTTCACGAAGTTGCCGAGGAAGGTGCCTGGTCCGCACCCGAGATCGATGATGCGTTTCGGTTCGGCCGGCAGGGATTCCCGGGCCAGCCGAAGCCTGTGCCGCTGCCAGAACCACTGGACGCCCCGGCCGCGGTGAAACACGCGGTCGTAGTAGCCGGGTTCCATCTCCTCGTAGACCCGAGTAAGAGATTCCTGGTTCATCGCCCGACTCGAAGATCGTATCGGGAAACACCAGACGAGGAAGGAAATCCCTTCCGCTTACAAAGCAACAACCGGCAAACGCCGCCGACCGGATCGTGCGAGCAGGTAAAGCCGGCGAAAGCTCTCGCGAAGATCTTCCGTTTCATCGGGTGCCGTCGTCCGAGTCGTCGTCGACGACGAGCATCGACGCTTCCGGGACGGCCTGGAACACGTCGTGGACGTGCGCGGCGATGCTCTCCCGCTCGTTCCACGTCGGGGTGATCACGATCGTTTCTGTTTCCGCGCCCATGAAAACGTTGTGCTAGCTTACCGAACGAAACACGTTGAAGCAGAAGCTCGGGAAGATGAGCAGGCCGGACGCTCCGAAGCCGGACGAGCCTCGCCGACCCGGATCCGAACGGCGGACGATCCCGGCCGCACTGCTGCTCCTGGCGCTGGCGTTCGCCGTCGCCGGCCAGATGTTTCTCTCTTATTCTCCGGGGCCCACCTGGGTTGGTATCGCCGCCTTCGCCGGCAGCTTCCTGCTGCTCTTGCTCCTGATGCGCTCTCTGAACCGCGGCTCGGAGGCGACCGGCGAG
Source organism: Thermoanaerobaculia bacterium (assembly GCA_035646435.1). Classification (GTDB taxonomy): domain Bacteria; phylum Acidobacteriota; class Thermoanaerobaculia; order UBA5066; family Gp7-AA6; genus Gp7-AA6. The sequence goes on from DASRPJ010000432.1 coordinate 1,015, forward strand.
AGCCGCCTGCTCCGCGCGCTCGGCGAGGCGTTCCCGTCGGTCATCGGACCGAGCCTCCTGGCGCTCGGCGTCCTCGGGAGCGTCACCGCCGCCGCTTTCTCCCAGGCCCGGTCACCCACGCTCCGCGGATGGCCGAGCTTTGCATTCTGGTTGACCGGGGTTCTCGCGCTCCTCGCTTTCGTGGTCCGGGAAGCGGTTCGCTCGCGCCGGGAAAATGGAGCCCTCGGGTTCTCGCGGGTTGAAATTGCCGGGATCGTCGGGGTAACGGCGTGCGCCTTCGTCCTGCGGTTCGTGCGGCTGGAGGACGTGCCGTACCCGATCTCGGGCGACGAAGCGTCGGTCGGTATGGAAGGGCTGCGAATCCTCGCCGGAACGAGCACCGACATGTTTCGAACCGGCTGGTCGCTGCAACCGAACCTCTCGTTCCTCGGCCCCGCGCTCTCGATGGCCTCGTTCGGGGAGACGCTGGTCGGTCTGCGGCTGTTTCCCGTCCTGGCCGGAACGTTCACGGTCCCCGCTCTCTACCTCATGGTGCGGTCGATGTTCTCCCGACAGGTCGCGTTCTACGCGGCTGTTCTTCTCGCGGCGATGCCCTTCCACGTTCACTTCAGCCGCATCGCCGTCAACAACGTGGACGCGACCCTCATCAACTGCGGGGCGATCGGGCTGCTCTTCGCGATGTCCTCGAAGCGCGGAGCTCACTGGTTCGTCGCCGCGGGGCTCGCTTGCGGGTTGTCGCTGTACTCTTTCGCCGGCGCACGGCTCGTGTTCGTCGTCGCGGCGCTCTACCTGGCTTACCTGCTCGGGACGAGTCGGGAATTCCGGAGGAGCTGGCTCGGGATTCTGCTCTTCGGCGTCGCCGTGGCCGTTGCCGTTCTGCCGACGGCCGTGCATTTCCTGCAGGACACCAACGTCGCGTTCGGGCGGTTCCGGCAGGTGGGTGTGATTCAGACGGGCTGGCTCGGGGACGAGTCGACCCGGACCGGACAGCCGGCAGTCCTTCTGCTCGGGCGTCACCTCATTCGATCGTTCTCGATCTTCGTCTCGGAGCCGGCGACCGCGGGGTTCTACAACTCACCGAAGCCGCTCCTCGACCCGCTGTGGTCGGTCGCCCTTCTTCTGGGGATGATGTTTTCCTGGACTCGTCTGGCGGATCGCCGGAACGCTCTCCTCAACATCTGGTTCTGGTCGACGATCGTTTTCGGCGGCGCCCTGATCATCCCGCCAGCGGATGCGGAGAGGTTCCTCCTGGCGGCTCCGGCCGTCGCGGCGTTCGCGGCGTGGGGAATCTGGGGCGCGTGGTCGCTCGTCGAGAGGGTCTCGGGGAAGAGGGTGGCCGCCGTCGGCGCGCTCGTGTCGGTCGCGGTGCTCGCCGCCAGCGGAGTCTCTTTCTACTTCCGCGAGTACACGCCCCGGTACTATTTCGCCGACCCCAACGGGGAGGTCGGAACGGAGCTCGGCCGTTACCTGGCGCGGCAACCACGGGTCCGCCACGTTTACTTCACGGGCCTCCCACGCATGTGGTACCGCTCGTTTGCGTCGACGGATTTTCTTTCGGGCGGAGTCCCCGGCGAGGATTTCGCCGCGGGAACCCTGCCCGACATTCAGGGAAAGAAACGGCCCGTTCTCTTCGTCGTCCTTCCCCACCTCCGCTCCGAGCTGGCGACGGTTTCGCGCGCCTATCCGGGAGGCCGGTCCTTCGTCGTCATGCGGCGGCCGGAGCCGCGCGAGCCACTCTTCTTCCTCTACCGGCTTGACTGATCCGGCCGTGCGAACGCGGTCGGGCGGAAGGACGGGCTCCTGAACGCCGGCGCCGCGGAGGGACGCTCGCCGGGAACGGTCTGGGCGGCACTCGCGGCTCTCGGGCTCGTGACCGCTGCGGGCCTGCCGATGCAGGGGCAGAGACTTCCGCTCTGGGCCCTGTGCGCGGGCGCCTGCGGTGTCGCCCTGTGGATCGGGATCGTCACCCGGTACCCGCCGGCTCGAGAGGCCCCGGCACTGCTCGAGTCGCCGGCTCCGCCTCCGCGGATCCTCTTTCTCGCGCTCGCCGTCGTCTTCGCGCTCGTCGCGTGGCGCAACACGTCGCAGGGGACCTACCGCCTTTCGGGCGTCGCTCCCTGGCTCGCGGCGGTGGCGAGCTGGCTCGCCGCGTGGCATCCCGGGCGCGCGAACCCGCGCCCCGAGTCGGACGATCGCGACCGTATCTCTCGACCGGCGAGAATCGCGCTCTCCACCGCGATCCTCGCCATCGGTTCCCTGTTTCTCTTCTATCGGCTCGCCGAGACCCCCGGCAACCCTTACAGCGATCACGCCGAAAAACTGCTCGACGTTGTCGACCTGCAGAACGGACTGCGGCCGATCTTTTTCCAGCGGAACACGGGTCGCGAGCCGTTCCAGTTCTACTGGACGTTCGCCGTTAGCGAGGTCTTCGACCTGCCGCTCCGCTACCTCACGCTGAAGATCGGCACGGCGCTCATCGCACTGCTCGCGTTGCCCGCGCTCTACCTGCTCGGACGCGAAATGGGCGGGACGTGGCTCGGGTTGACGGTCGCCGGCCTGGCGGCATGGAGCAAGTGGCCCGTCTCGCTCGCCCGGAACGGTCTGCGCTACACGCTCGCCGTGCTGCCGACCGCGGTCGTGCTCT
>DASRPJ010000433.1:0-3854 GCA_035646435.1 Thermoanaerobaculia bacterium
CTCCCCCCGTTGCGCAGGAGGACCTCTTCCACCGCGCCCTTCTCCCCCGGGTCGGCCGGCGACACGGCCGAGGCTCCGCCGCCCGTGCCGTCGAACCCGAGGTCGACGGGCGTCAGCGTCGGGTGCGCGGCCACGACCGCCGCGCGCTGAATGCGGTTGAAGAGCTCGCGGACGTTTCCGGGCCAGGGGTGCGTGAGGAGAGCGCGCTCGGCTTCCGGCGTTAGACGGAGCGGCTCCCCGCCGCGGCTTTGCGAAAGCTCCTCGAGCACACTCATCGCGAGCGGCAGGATGTCGTCGCGCCGGTCCGCGAGAGCGGGCACCGCGAGCTCGATCACGTTCAGCCGAAAGTAGAGGTCTTCGCGAAAGCGTCCCGCGACGATCGCCTCTTTCAGGTCGGCGTTGGTCGCGCAGATCACGCGGACGTCGGCGCGCCGGGGCTCGTTCGAACCGAGGCGCTCGAACTCCTTGTTCTGGAGGACGCGCAGCATCTTCACCTGTCCGGCGGGGGAGAGGTTCCCGATCTCGTCCAAGAAGAGCGTCCCCCCGTCCGCGGCCTCGAACCTTCCGATGCGCAGCCGCCGCGACCCGGTGTACGCGCCCGCCTCGGCGCCGAAGAGCTCGCTTTCGAGCAGCTCGTCCGGCAGCGCGCCGACGTTCATTCGGATGAACGGTCTGTCTCGACGCCTCGAGTTGGCCTGGACGATCTCGGCGATCTTCTCCTTCCCCGCGCCATTCGGTCCGGTGATCAGGATCGGCACGTCGGAGGCCGCGACCTGCACGGCGAGCGAGACGACGCGGTGCATCGCGTCGCTTTCGTACACGATCCCTCGGAGGTCGTACGCCCGGGCGATCGCGGCGCGGGAGGCGCTTCGCTCGGAATGCAGGCGCAGGTTCTCCGCCTGCAGGCGGCGGAGCTGGAGCAGGTTGCGAACGCCCGCGAGGAGCTTGTCGTCGTCCCACGGCTTCGCGACGTAGTCCGCCGCGCCCTCGCGCACGAGAGCGACGGCCGTCTCGAGCGACGTCCACGCAGTCATCAGGAGCACCGGCATCTCCGGGTCGATCCGCCGGACCGCGCGGAAGAGGTCGATCCCCTCGGCGCCGGAGGTGGAGCTCCGGCTGAAGTTCATGTCCTGGACGACCAGGCCGATCTCGCCCGTCGCGACCCGCTCGATCGCCCGCTCCGGTCCCGGCGCGACTTCGCACGGGATGTCGTGAAGGCCGAAGAGCACCTCGAGCGCGTGCGCGACGGCAGGCTGGTCTTCGACGATCAGGACGCGCGACATGCGCGGTTCCTCTGCCGGGCCCGGTGGCGGCGAGTCGGGAGCGGAGATCTCGGCATTTCGGGGAGCCACGCTCCTTCTACGCTGTGCACCGCCCGGAGGTTACCGGGCGGGCCCGGGGTCAGACGTTCCGGGTGGCGACGGCCGGGGCGACCGCCGCTCCGCGTCGGGCGGGGACGAAGGTCGCGGCGAGCCCCGCGAGCCACAGGAGCAGGATGCCCCCGAGGACGAGCAAGGGGTCCATCTTCGCGCCGTTGACCTTGCTCACGAGGAAAACGTTCAGGCCGTACGCGAGCAGCGCGCCGACGGCGAGACCCATCGTCGTTATGAGCCAGTTCTCCAGGAGGAAGTAGCGCAGGATGTCGCGGCGCTGGGCGCCGAGTGCGCGACGGGTGCCGATCTGCCGTGTCCTTTCGGTCACCGAAAAGACCGTCAATCCCACGATGCCGAGGGACGTGACGAAGACGAGGAGGATGATCAGGATCGAGAGGACGCCCACGAGGAGCGTCGACTGGCCCTGGAACCCCTTCTTGATGTCCGCGACGGATTGGGTCCGCACGTTGCGGCCGTTGTTCGACGCGAGGAGCTTCTTCTCGATCGCCGCCGCCACGGCGTCCCGGTGACCCGGCTTCGTCCGAACGAGGTATGGCGCGCCGAAGGGCACGCTCCGCGACGAGGTCGGGTAGAACATGACGTACTCGTGGATCGGCCAGCCGTAGGGGTTGTAGAACCGGTCGATGACGCCGACGATCTGGTACTGGTCCCCGTCGCTGTCCTCGAGCCTCCTGCCGAGAGCCTTCCCGTCGGCGAAGAGGAGCTTCGCAAAAGCCTTGCTGATGATGATGTCCTGGCTGATCTTCTCGATCGGCTGGCCGCGGCTGTCCCGCGGCCGCTCGGTGTTGAACAGATTTCGCAGTCGGATCACCTCGGCGTCCACCTCGTGGCGCGTGAAGTTCCTGCCCTCGATCAACCGGGCGCCGAGCGTCACGAGCGTCGACTCGTCGGCGTTGTACACCTGGTTGCGCAGCATCTCTCCCTTCGAGCCGACCACACGCGTTTCCATCGAGCTGCCGCCGCCCTGCCAGGGGAGGAAGCGCGTGTTCGTCGCGGCGATGACGCCGGGAACGGACCGCATGGCGTCTAAGTCCTGCTTGACCGCGTTGTCGTAGTAACCGTCCTCCTCGAAGGCCTTGTCGAAAGGGGTGCTCCGGACCGAGATAAGGTTCTGATCGTCGAAGCCCGACTCGATCGCCATCTCGCGGCGCGCGTCCCGGATGAGATTGATGCAGTTGACGACGATCGCGAGGGTGAGCGCGATCTCCGCGGCGATCAGGCCGTAGCGCACCTTGTTCAGGCGCATCGTTCTCAGGATCGGGCCGAATTCCATGGCGTGCCTCCTACTGGAGCCTCAAGTGGTTGGCGGGAGCGAGCCGGGACGTCCGCCAGGCCGGGTAGACCCCTGCCACGAGCGCGGCGAGGAGCGAGAGCGAAACGGAGAGCAGGATCATCGGACCGTCCAGCCGGAAGAAGTCGCCGCGCTGCGCCACGGTCTTCAGCCATGAGTTCAGCGCCGCGATTCCGGCGAAGGAGAGCGCGAGGCCGAGGATCCCGCCGAGGATCCCCACGAGCTCGCACTCGATGATGTACTGGAGAAAGATGTCGCCGCGAGTCGCGCCGAGCGCCCGGCGCACGCCGACCTCGTTCGCGCGGGCGAGGAACTTCCCGAGGAGGAGCCCGACCAGGTTGAGCGCGCAGACCGCGAGGAAGAGGAGCGACACGATGAGAAGCGTCGTCGTCTGCTTCGGCACGACGCCCTGCTCCTTCAACCACCCCATGAGCGGCGTGACGCGGTTGTTTACGGGGCGCGGCAGACGGCCCGCCTTCTTCTGCTCGAGAACGTACGACCGGAGGAAGTCCTCGTAGGCGGCGACCTTTTCCGGCGTCGGCAGCTCCACCCACATCTGGATCCAGTTCACCTCCGCCTGGAGGAAGCCCGCGAAACCGGGAGCCGCCGTCGAGGGTCCCCAGCCGTCGGTGTTGCCCGACGTGCGGATCTCCATGGGCTGAACGAAGTTGAACGGGATGAAGAGGTTCTCGGGCGGCTCGATCTGGTTCTGCGTGATGTCGTAGAACTTGATGCCCGGCCTCCACTCGTCGAAAACGCCGACGACCCGGAACTCCCGGGACGCGATGCGCACGGTCTTGCCGACCGAGTCGCCGCCGCCGAAGAGCTTGTCGTTCATCTCGGAGGAGAGGACCGTCACGGGCTCGGGACCGGCGTCGGCGGTCCGACCCCATCCGGAGCCGTAGCGGAACGGCACGTCGAACATGGGGAAGAAGTCCGAGAACACGAGGCGGACGTTCTCGCGGAAAGGGCGGCCGACCTTGGGATCCGGATAGATGTACATGCCCGACTTGAACGAGGCGCTCTGCCGCGTCGGAATCGTCGAGGTCATGATGCCGCGCATGTCCCGGTACGCGATCTGCGACGGCGGCAGGGAGGGGTCGGGTCCCGGATAGGGGCGGAGCGGGTCCCAGTTGTCGATCCGGACGTAGTGGAGCACGTCGCTCTTC
>DASRPJ010000434.1:0-8349 GCA_035646435.1 Thermoanaerobaculia bacterium
TTCCGTCCCGTCACTCCGCCAGGGCTCCAGGTTCTCCGTTCCGGAGATGCTCCGCTCATCCTTCGCGGCGAAGTAGAGAGCTCCTCCGGCTTCGGAGAGGGACTGAACGTTCGACGACTCCGATCCGGCAAGGATGTCGCGGACGAGCGCGGTGCCGAACGACCTTCCGTCGCTCTTCCACAGCTCCAGGCCGTGAATGCCGTCGTCCGAGGCGAAGTAGAGGAGACCGTTCGCCTCGACGAGGGTCTGAAACGCTTCGATCGAGCCGTTCGGACCGACGGCGATGTCTCGAACGAGCACCGTCCCTCCGGAGGTACCGTCGGTTCTCCACAGCTCTCTTCCGCTCGAGCCGTCGTTGGCGAAGAAGAAGACGTTCCCCTCGAACTCCGTGAGCCCCGACGGCCCGTAGTAGCCGGGAATCCCGCCTGGCAACGGGCCGGTGAAGAAGTCGGCGGCGAACTCGCGAACCCTGACTGTTTCCCCTTCGGTGCCGTCACTTCTCCAGAGTTGATACCGGAGCGGGTTCCTCTCGAGAGTGAAGAAGTAGAGTCGCCCGTTCGCAGACGTCAGGCCGTAGGGGACGGAGTCGGTCGAGTCGGGATCTAGATCTTTCACGAGCACCGTCCCGGCCTCACTCCCGTCGCTTTTCCAAAGCCCGCGGCCACTCGATCCGTCGGATGCGGTGAAGAACAGCGTGCCATCGACCGCCGTGAGCTCTTGCGGGTCGGATCCCTCCTCGCCGGCACGGATGTCTTTGACGGGGAGGGTGCCCTCGGCCGTCCCGTCGCTCCTCCACAGCTCCCGGCCGCGGATCGGGTCCTGCGCTCCAAAGTAGATCGCCCGATCGAAGAGCTCCAGATCGCGCGGCTCCGAACTGCGCCACGCCGCCGCAATGTCTTTGACGAGTGCCGTGCCGGCGGGAGTTCCGTCGCTCCTCCACAGCTCTCGTCCGGAAGTCGAGGAAGCCGCGAAATAGACGGTTCCATCGAGCTCGGTCAGCTCCGACGGATCTGCGGAGCCACCCGGCGAGATGTCGCTGACGAGGACGGTACCGTCGGGTGTCCCGTCGCTCTTCCACAACTCGTTCCCGTTGGCGCGGTCCTGCGCGGGGAAATAGAGGTGGCTCCCGGCCGTGACGAACCGATCGACGACGGAGCCGAACTGATCCGGTCCGGCCGTGTTGATGTCCTCGACGAGAAAGGCGGGGAGTCGGCTCGGTCCCCGATCGCTCAGCCGAACGTCTTCTCTCGGAGGGACGTCGTTTCGAGCGCCGAGGCTCCCCGCGGGTGATCCGATCGCGAGCGCCGCGGTCAGGAGGCCGAAGGAGAATCGGGAACTGATCGCGGTGACTGGCATTCCGGAACCCCACCTGAGAAGAGAAGCCGAGCGGGAAACCTCGTGGAAGACGGGTTGTCGTCAGTTCGAGGTCGCCATGCTCACGACGAGCGCGAGCGCCCGCTCGTAGGACATGGTCTCGTCGAGCGGGATCGCCTTCGGCGACGCCCACTCCCGGCCGTCGTAGCGCGTGTAGAGAAGGCGGTTCCCGTCGCGCCAGTGGAACGTGGGCCGGTAGCTCGAGCCGATCGTCGTGCCCATCGACGCGACGCGCACCGGCGCCGTCGGAGCGAGCGGTGATTCGCCGACGACCCCCACGATCGGGATGTGACGCCGCATCCACGTGACGTTGCCTTCGCCCGGAGTTCCGAGGTCCGCCGGGAACGTGATGCGAACGACGACGTTCTTCTTCGAGTGCAGGTCCGCGAAGCTCGCGAGAATCGCTCCCGCGGGGCCGTCGGAGTGGAGCGAGGGGAAGAGATAGGCGGCGGACGGAGTATCGCCGTAGGTGGTCGGCCCCGACGGTCCGACGAGGAGCGGCAGGTCGTAAACCGCAATCTTCGACAGGTCGAAGCCGTCCTCGTCGAGGAAGATCGGCGCGTACCGGGCGAGAGCGTACTGGGACTCCTCCCACCACACGATCGAGAGGATCGTTCGGTTGTGGGTCACCGGACGGCCATCGGAGTCGTTCCACCGGACCGTCGTGTGAGAGAGGCGCATCTGCGGGTTGAACGCGCTCGAGAATCCCAGGTTCGGCAGGAGCAACGACGTGGTCCACTCGCCGTCGCGGAGGATTCCGAGCCGCAGGACGCTCAGCGGCGTCACCTCCTCCTTCCAGAGGAGGAGGAGCGACTGGCTCGCTTCGTCGAAAGCGAGGTCGAGATTCCGTTTCACGTTGTAGTCCTGCGTCCCCGGGACGATTCCGACGCGGACGGAGCCGTCCTGGCGTCGCGCGGCCCACTCGATGACGTAGTCGTCCGGCGCGAGGTCCGCGCCGGCAACGCCGAGATCCGCCGCGAGCCCGGAGTGAACCTGGTAGAGGGTGCCGTCGGCGGAGAGGAGCGACTTCTCCTCCGCTGCCGCCGGGTGCGCGAGCAGAGAGACGGCGACCGCCAGCGCGAAGGCGCCGAGCAGCCGGAAGGGGATCGCTCGCTTCACGTCAGGCCCTCAGGTTCAACATGCTGGTCAGGCTGATCTGGTGGAGGTAGTGCTTCAAGGCGGGAAAGTCCGGGTAGTAGTTGGCGAGCGCCTCGTAATGCTCGTCCGCCCGGTCGCCGCGACCCATCGTCGAGTAGATCTCGGCGAGCAGGTAGTGCGAGTTCTTGACGACGTCCTGGCGGCCGAACTCGTTGCCGAGACCGAGCGCGCGGATTCCCCAGCTCTCTCCCTGATCGAGCTTTTCGAGCTTCAGCATGGCGAAGCAGAGATCGAGGCAGGGATAGTCCATCGCTTGCCGGGCGCCGAGGCTCTCGAGAACGCTGATGGAGCGCTGGACGTACGGGAGTCCGACTTCGACGCGGTCCAACGCGATGTGGCAGTAGCCGAGGTTGTCCGAGACGACCGCGCCTTCGCGGGAAAGTCCGTCGCCGCGTTCCTCGAGCCGGCCGAGCGCTTCCTCGAAGAGCGTCTTCGCCGACTCGAACCGGCTCTCGCGCAGCTCGAGGTTGGCGAGCAGGTTCATGGATGCCGCCGTCCACTCGTCGAGGCCGAGATCGCGGCTCTTCTGGAGCGCGGCCTGCGCGTAGAAGGTCGCTCGAGAGAACTCGCCCCTCACCTCGTGCGCGTGCGCGGACGCATATGCCGCGAGGACGCCGTTGGGGCTCGTCGGGCTGCGGAGCAGAATCTCTTTCAGACCGGAGAGGTCGAAGTCCTGACGGTCCATTTCGAGGAGCGTCGTCGCCCGGTTGCACGTGAAGAGGTCTTCGAGGTCACGGTCCTTCCAGGAGCGGGCGAGCGCGAGGCCGTCCTCGTAGAGCGAGAGCGCCCGCTCGTAATCGCCTGACCAGATGGCGTCCCGCGCGGTTTTGCGCAGAAACTCCAGATGCTTGCGGCGTTCGGTCATTCCCACCCTGTTTGTCGGTCCGAGAGACGTCGAGACTCGCTCGATTCTAACCGCTGGCGGGGGTTTCTCACTCTTTATTCTTCTGCCGGGCCGTCGGGGCGCGTCTCTTCCTGCATCTTCTTGAACCGGACGAAGTCCCGGACTTCCTGCCTCGCCTCGTCGGAAAGGCCGCGGTATTCGGTGACGAGGGCGCGGTCTTCCGGTCCTGCCGTCTCGCTTTCTCCGAAGAACTCCCCGATCTTCAGGTCGAAGACCTGGAGAAGCTTGAAGAGCGTGTCCAGCCCGACCTTGTACTCGCCCTGCTCCATGCGCGAGAGGTCCGACTGTGCGACGCCAATCCGTTCGGAGAGCTCCATCTGGGTCAGGCGATGGCCCTTGCGCAGCTCGCGAATGCGCGAGCCGACGAGGTTCACTTTGCGGGCGGAGAGCGGAGTGGGCATATGGGGGAAATGCTGTTGCGCCATAAAAGCGCGCTACTATAATCGCCCCTTTGCGACGAATGTCAAGCGACAAGAAACGCCTGTCTGCCAAGCTTTTCCTGCTCAAGGAGATGGTCGTTCGGGACCTGCGCTCCCGCTATGCGGGGTCCGGTCTCGGCCTCGCCTGGGTGGTGCTCCACCCCATCCTCTGGATGGTCCTCTACAGCGCGGTTTTCTCCGTCATTCTCCGCGTGCCCGTCGACGCCGAATACGCGGGCTTTCCCGAGTTCCTGATGGCCGGGCTCCTCCCCTGGATGGCCGTGCAGGAGGGGATTTCCCGCTCCGCCTCGGCCCTCCCGGACAACGCGATGATGGTGAAAAAGGCGGTGTTTCCGATCGAGACGCTCGTGCTCTCGGCCGTCCTCGCCGCGGTGGTCAACCAGCTCGTCGCGTTTCTCGTGTTCGGCGTGTACCTCCTCTTCATCGGTCATCTCTCGATCTGGGTCCTGCTCGCCGTTCCGGCGCTCGCCGCCCAGATCCTCCTGACTTACGGAATCGGCTGCCTGGCCGCGACGGTCACCGCCTTCGTGCGGGACGCCGCGCACGCGGTCGGGATCCTCCTGACCGTCGTCTTTTTCGCGACGCCGATCGTCTATCCCGCCTCCATGGTGCCGGCCCGCTTCCGCCCGATCCTCGACGCCAATCCGGTCGCGCACCTCGTCGCCTGGTATCGCGCCGCGTTCACGCTTCACGAGCTCCCGCCGGCCGGTTCCGTTCTCTACCTCACGGTGTTCGCGGTCTCGGCGGCGCTCGTCGGCGGCCTCCTTTTCCTTCGCGCCCGGCCGCATTTCGCGGACCTCGTCTAGGGACGCCGGCGCGGACGGCGGGAGAAGAAGGTGAAATTCCGAGGGGGGCGTCGGGCTTATCCGGTTCCGAATCCGGTGCCCTCAGGAGGTTTCGTGAATAAAACCGTTGCCCGTCTGTGCGTTCTCGCGGCTGCGAGCGCGCTCGGATGCTCCTCTTCGACGACGACTCCCGGCGCCTCGAGCGCCACCGCGCCGACTCCGACGCCGGGCGTCCTTTCGCGCGTCAATCCCCACGTGATCGAGGAGACCGACACGTACACGATCCAGCGGTATCCCAAGACCGAGTACTACAAGGTCGACGAGCGCCACTTCCGGCACCCGATCCTGAACACCGTCGTCGAGTTCTTCCGCGAGGACGAGCTCTACTACTACGTCTCGGTCCCGAAGTTCCTCGCCGAGGAAGACGCTCTGCGCCGGGGGATCCCGCCGACGCCGACGCCGGCCGTTGCCGGATCGACTGAGAGCCGCCGTCAGCCGGGGGGGCCCCCGCTCTCCGAGTTCGACGACCTTGCTCCGCCGCGGGCGGCGGGCCGGCTGCGACTCGAGAAGGTCGCATCCCATGGCCTCCCGACCGACGGGCTCTGGCGCGCCTCCTTCGAGATCGCCGACGTCAACGGCGACCGCATTCCCGACATCGTCGCGCCCCCTCCCCGTATCTCGGGCGAGCCGGTGCTCCGCATCTGGATCGGAGACGGCAAGGGTCGCTTCTCCCGCTGGCCGCTTCGTTTCACCGAGGCGGGCAAGGAGAAGGCGGATCCCGGGCTCGACTACGGCGGCGTCGCGGTCGGGGACATCGACAATGACGGCGACACCGACGTCGTCGCGGCCTCGCACGGAAGCGGCCTGGCCGCCTTCTACGGCGACGGCAAGGGGGAGTTCCGGATCAGCCGCGAGGGCCTGCCGGGGCGCGAGTACTCCGCACAGGCGGTGGTCCTGCTCGACGCGAACCGCGACGGGCTCCTCGACATGGTCGCCTCCCGCGACGTGCTCGGAGAGACTTCCGTGATCGATAAGCAGCAGGTCCGCGTCTACATCAACCGGGGGCCGAAGGGGTGGCAGTTTCACGACGGCATCCCCGGCGGGTTCTACTCGAACAGCCTTCACGCCTGGGATTACGACGGCGACGGCTTGAAGGACGTCCTCACCGGCAGCCACTACAACGGCGCGCTCACGCTCCTGTGGCGAAACGAGGGGACGGGCAACTTCACGCCCGTCTCCTTCCAGGAGATCGAGATTTACTCCTATCACTTCGCCACGGCGCCCGGCACGTACGGCGCCGCGCGAGCTCCCGCCTTCGCCGACTCCATTCACATGGGAAGAAACGAGCCCGATCCCGCGCGCGCGACGGGGATCAGCCTTTACGCGTTCCAGGACGGAAAGTGGTCGCGGCACCGGGTCTGGCGCAAGAAGGAGGGCAAGAGCCTCCAGTACGCGCTCGCCATGGGCGATCTGGACGGGGACAAGCTCGACGACATCGTGTTTCCCGACAGTGAGCAGCGGCGAATGCGGGTCTTCTTTCAAACCGCGGCCGGCAAGTTCGTCGAGGCCGAGGAGCGGGAGGAGCCGGCACTCGGCTCCGTCGGTCAATGCGTCCGGCTCGCCGATCTCGACGGGGACGGGGACTTGGACGTGGTCCTCGCCCGCACGGTGTCCTCTTCGACGCCGGACGACGCAGGGGGCTGGGACGTTTACCTGAACCGGCGCTAAACCCTCCGCTTGTTCGGTTTAAGGCAAAAAGATGATCCGGGAGCATATTTTGGGGTTTTTCTGCTTGACAGCCGAACATCAAGAGCCGAAGATGCCCGTAAAGCCGGAGCGAGAAACTCCAATCCATTGAACTCAAACCTTTGACCTGAGAACAAATCTGATTACGGGAGGTGATGGGATCGCGTGCAAAGGAACTCCCCTGGTGCTTTCTTTCAGAAGCTAAAAAGTAGTGATGAGGAGATCTCAATGAAGAAAACCTTGATGACGTGTCTGGCGATCGCCGGGCTCTTCGCGATTGCGACGAGCGCGAGCGCCATCACGTGCACCATCGACCAGCGCCCGGCGGCGACACTTCTGGTCCCGTACTTCGAAGTGTCACTGAATCCGGATGGGTCGATTCTCGGGACGGGAACCAACGCCCGGGACACGCTGGTGACCATCTGCAACGCCTCTTCGGCGCCGATGATCGCCCACGTGGTCGTGTGGAACGAACGCACCGAGCCCCTGCTCGACTTCAACATCGCTCTGACGGGTTTCGACTGTCAGTCGATGGCGATGTCGCGGGTGATCACGGGCTTCCTCCCCTCGACTCCGATCGGGACGAATCACGCGGCCGCGACCGCGGACGCGTGCCAGCGCAACCCGAATGCGGGTGTCTGGAGTCCGCCGGCCGTGACGGGCGAGTTCCTTCGTATCCGTCCGGTCACCACGTCCACGCCTCTCGACAACATCGCGGCGACGACGATCTATCCGCAGCCCGCATGGCCGGCCGGAAGCGACTTCTTCTGGAACCTCGTTGACTCGCTCGACGAGACCAACGACAGCACCCAGTGTGATGGCGTCGACCGGACGATCACGGGCCCGCTCCGCGGATACGTGACCATCGACCACGCGAACTACTGCAACCTCGCCTTCCCGGATCAGCCGAGTTACTACCAGGCGGACGCCCTCGGCATGGAGAACAACCTCTTCGGTGAGGTCATCTTCACGTCCGGCTCCGGCCAGCCGACCATGGGCGGCTCGACGGTCAACATCGAGGCCGATCCCACCGGTGGCACTTTCACCGCCCCGATTCTGAGCTCGCTCGCAGGCGACGCGGATGACGAAACGCGCGTGCGGACCTTCTACGCTCGCTACGTCGGCTCCGACACCCTCTGCGATCCGGCCAACTGCCCGCAGTTCGACGACAACCCCTGGAACCGGGGTATCGGCGATCAGCGCGAGCCGCTCGGCCTGAAGTATGCCGCTCGCTGGTTCAACACGACCGGTATCACGTCCAACTTCAACGTTTGGCGTGGTTCGGCGGGTGACCTCGCGAACCTGCTCGGCAACGACTGCACGGACGTTCTTCCCTCTGTGTCGATGAGCTTCTTCGACGAGGACGAGAACACCATCACGCTGGCGGGCTGTCCCTCGCCATGCATCGAGACCACGTTCAACTTCGAGTTGGAGACTCAGCGCCGCAACATCTCGGCCTTTGCCGGCGGTCTTCCGAACTGGCCGGCCGGCTGGGTCAGCATGAACTTCTTCAACCCGGGTTCGTCGGACAACTTCAACGGCATCCTGGATCAGGCCTGGGTCGAGTACGACTTCCAGGGTCCGGGCGCGTTCCTGTCGGCTTCCACGCCGGCGACGCAGCTCGATCCCTCGACGTGCAACCCGCTCGGTGTGGGTGCCAACGCACGGGTCGTCGCCCCGGTCATCCCGGCGGTCGTGGGAACCGGTCCATAGTTTTCGTTTCTCACGCGGGCGGGACGAAAGTCCCGCCCGCTTTTTTCGATCCGGAAGGTTCAAGACTCTAGATAGCTCGCCTCAAAGGAATTCCCAAAGGCCAGATTTCAAGCTCTCTGAACACGGAGGACCCGAAATCCGACCTTGAGTCGATCGTTCTGGAGTCGTCAGTGTCCACCTCTGAAAAAAGGAAGCTCCCTCCCATGAAGTTGGCCCTTCGCTCGCTCGT
>DASRPJ010000435.1:0-2917 GCA_035646435.1 Thermoanaerobaculia bacterium
CATCGGCGTGATCCACGTGGATTCGCCGCTCCACGTAGGGACTTTCACCGAGCGCGACCTCGACCTCCTGACGGCGCTCGCCAACTTCGCGGCGGTCGCGATCGAACGAGCCCGCCTGCACGACCGCGTGGCGGAGGAGAAGCGGATCCGCGGGCGGCTCGAGCGATATCACTCCCCGCAGGTCGTCGACGAGATCATCGCGGACGCGAAGGCCACCGGATCCTTCAAGGAGGTTCGGACGGAGACCGTCACGATCCTCTTCGCCGACCTCGTCGGGTTCACCTCGTGGTCGGAGAAGATGGCGCCGACGGACCTGGCGCGCCTTCTCAACCGCTTCTTCACCCTCGCGTCCGACGCGGTGTTTTCCCAGGACGGAACGATCGACAAGTTCGTCGGGGACGCGGTCATGGCCTTTTTCGGCGCGCCCATCGACCAGCCGGACCACGCCGAGCGGTCCGTCGTTGCCGCCCTGAAGCTCCGGGAAGAGGTGGCCCTGTGGAACCGCGACCGCGCGGCGGCGGGGGAGCTGCCGCTCGAAGTCCGCATGGCCCTGAACACAGGCGAGACGATCGTGGGAGAGATCGGCTCCGAGCGCCGCGTCGAGTACACGGTCGTGGGCAACGCCGTCAACGTGGCGGCGCGCATGGAGGAGTTCGTCGCGATGCCGGGCGACATCGTCATCGGCCCCGCGACCTACGAGGCGATCCGCGGCCGGTACCGGCTCGCCCAGATGGGGTTCTTCGCGCTGAAGGGAGTTTCGGAGCAGGTGCCGCTCTACAAGCTCCTGGGCGAGCTCGAAGCCCCGGAGCTCGAGGCCGCCGCCCCCAAGGAAGCCGCCAGTCCCAAGTCCTAGAGGGTTCCCCCGCGAGCCGGTGTTCGTGACCGGACGTCCCGAAAAGGCGCTCGAGGCGCAACGGCTCGGCTTCCCGCTCGAACGCGTGGACCTCGACCTGCCCGAGCCGCAGGCGCTCGAGCCCGCGCAAGTCGCGGAGGCGAAAGCGCGCGCCGCCTTCGAACGACTGGGGCGCGCCGTTCTCGTCGAGGACTCCGGGCTCGCCGTCGAAGCGTGGGGCGGCTTCCCGGGGGCCCTCGTCAAGTGGCTCGAGAAGAGCGCCCGCCTCGAAGGAATCGCGCGCATGCTCGACCCTTTCCCCGACCGGAGCGCGCGGGCCGTGTGCGCGATCGTCTACTTCGACGGCGAGATACTCCATGCGGCGCGAGGCGTCGCCGAAGGCTCCATCGCGCCGTCGCCCCGCGGGACGGAAGGGTTCGGCTGGGACGCGCTCTTCGTGCCCGAGGGCGGGAACCGGACGTTCGCGGAGATGACGCCGGCGGAGAAGGACCGGTCCTCCCACCGCGGCAGGGCCTGGGCGGAGATGGCGCGGAAGCTGCGGTGACGCCGAGTCTTCTGTCGCTCCAGCTCTCTTCCGGTCATTCCGAGGCCCTCTTCACTCTCTGTCATTCCGAGGCCCTCTTCACTCTCTGTCATTCCGAGGCCCTCTTCACTCTCTGTCATTCCGAGGCCGAAGGCCGAGGAATCTGGGCCCTGTCGGGAGGCACCAGATCCTCGCTTCGCTCGGGATGACAGGCACGGGCGGCTGACCCACAGCGGAACACGGCTTGCAGGACGGCCCTCGAGGAGGCATCGCATGCTCGCGGAACTCACTGTTGTGCCGCTCGGACGCGGCGAGCACCTTTCGACCGCCATCGCGGAAGTCTTAGACGTCGTCGACCGATCCGGTGTCCGCTACAAGTTCACGCCGAGCGGCACCTGCCTCGAAGGCGACTGGGCCGAGGTCATGGAAGTCGTCCGGCAATGTCACGCGCGGGCGCGCGAGGGGTCGCGCCACGTCCTGACGACGATCCGCATCGAGGACGAAGAGGGCGAGACGGACAAGCTCACGCGCAACATCACCTCCGTCGAGGAAAAGCTCGGGCGGCAGCTCGCGGAGACCGGCGGGATCGTGCGGTAGAGACCCTTCGCGCGGTCAGCCCGCGCGGCCGACCCGGGGCGTCGCCTGCGCGAACTCGACCGTCGGCGCGTCCGCGACCGCTACGGCCCGGCGCGGGTGGTCGACCCAGAAGCGGCGCGCGCGCTCGGACGTCCACGCTTCGCTGGTGTGAATCGCTTCCAGGCGGGCCGCGAGCTCGACGACGGACGCGGGCCGGCGCTCCGGGTCCTTCTCGAGACAGGCGAGGAGGACCTCTTCGAGACCGGGCGGAAGCGGCACGGGCGAGCGCTCGGACAGGGACGGCGGTGCCGTGCGGGCGTGGTCGATGATGAGCTCGACCGGCGTGTCGCGCTCGAAGACGGGCCGGCCCGTGAGGAGCCAGTAGCCGACGCAGCCGAGCGAATAGATGTCCGCGGCGGGGCCGACATCGCGGCCGAGCGCCATCTCCGGGGACATGTAGCCGGGGGTTCCCGCGATCGTGCCGACGGCGGTGAGCGTTGCGTCGGCGGGATCGAGGCCGCTCGCGGTCTTGACGAGGCCGAAGTCGAGCACCTTCACGAAGTCGACTTCGATGCCGTACTGGCAGACGTAGATGTTCGCCGGCTTGATGTCGCGGTGGATGAGCCCGCGGGCGTGCGCCTCCGCGAGCGAGTCGCAGGCCTGGCGGAGGAAGTGAATGGCGCGCTCCGGCGGGACCTGGCCGAAATCCTTTACGAGCGTGTCGAGGTCGAAGCCGTCCAGGAGCTCCATGACGTAATAGAACGTCCCCTCTTTTGTCGTGCCGTAGTCGTAGATCTGGACGGTGTGCGGGGAGGAGAGTCGCGCGGTCGCGCGGGCCTCTCGCTCGAAGCGCTTCTGCACGTCGCGCGAGGGCGCTGCCCCGTCACCGGCCGTCCGGATCAGCTTGATGGCTGCCGGGCGGGCCAGCATGACGTGCTCTGCGCGCCACACCTCGCCCATGCCGC
>DASRPJ010000436.1:0-9801 GCA_035646435.1 Thermoanaerobaculia bacterium
CATCCTCGACGTCGCCGCCGCGCCGGTCGTCTTCACGCACTCCTCGGCGCGGGCGCTCACGGATCACCCCCGAAACGTGCCCGACGACGTGCTGCGCCGCGTGAAGGAGTACGACGGCGTCGTGATGGTCACGTGGGTCCCCGGTTTCGTATCGGAGAAGGTGCGAACGCAGGGCGCCGCGAAAGACGCGGAAGAAGCGCGCCTGAAGGCGCTCTACCGGGGCCAGCCCGAGAAGGTGAAGGCCGAGCTCGCCCGGTGGGAGACCGCAAACCCGGCGCCGCGCGCGACCGTGGAGGACGTGGCGGACCACATCGACCACGTCGTGAAGGTCGCCGGGCCGGCGCACGCGGGCATCGGAGCGGACCTCGACGGCATCACCACCACCCCGGAAGGGCTCGAGAGCGTGGCCGCTTACCCCCGGCTCTTCGCGGAGCTCGTCCGGCGCGGCTACACCGACGGAGAGCTCAAGGGCATCGCCGGGCGGAACGTGCTCCGCGTGATGCGGAAGGCCGAGGCGGTGGCGGCGCGCCTCCAGAAAGAGCGACCGGCGTCGGACGTCCGGATCGAAGAGGTGAACAAGCCGGTCGCGGCGCAGCCAACGGCGTACTGAGACGGGTCACTCGGCTCGTGCCGGGTGCCGATCCTTCGACGGCGAGATGAGCGACAGCACCAGGCCGGCAACCATGAGCGAGAGAAGCACGAGGTTGATGACCGACGCGGGTGACGTTCCCGTCGTGGCGATGGGCAGGAGCTGATGAATCACTTTTCTCGCGAGGTGGTGCAGCAGCAGGAGCGAGAACATCAGGGGAACCAGAGCGCGGTACCGAACGAGGACCACGATGCACAGAATGCAGATCATGAGGTTGGAGAGACCGATCATCGCAAAGAGAGACACGACCGTCTGAGCGCCGGCCGCCGTGTAGGTGTCCAGTGGAATCCCGTCCGCGGAGCTCGCGATGTCGCGGCCGTTGATTATGGAATTCACGCTCATGATGGTCCTCAAGAGCACGAGGAGCCCGAACACCCAGAGAGCGAGCCGGTAGCCGCGATACGCGTTGTCGGCCTGGCGGGGAAGGAGTCGGTTCAACATCGCTGCTCCACGGAGAGTCTCATCGGATCCTCCTCACGACCGAGGAAGCCGGGCCGGCCAAATGGCCGGCCCGAACCCGTCTTACTGTTTTCTCATCTCCTGCACGAACCCGGGATCGCTCGACGGGGGAACGATGTTCTTCATCCGCAGATACACGATGAGGTTGCCGTAGTGTTCGATGCTGTGGAGGCTGGCGACGGTCAGCAGGCCGAGCTTCGGCGTGCCACTCCCGTGTCCCACCATTTGCGCCGCCGAGGCGTCCGTCAGGCCGTCGTAGGCCTTGTCGCAGTAGGCAAGGGCCTCTTTGAGCGCGGCAATGAGATCGGCTTTCGAAGTCTTGGTCTGCTCGACCTTCACGGCCGGCCTTTTCTCGCCGAGCGCGCCGGAGCAGAACATGTAGTGTGAGTCGGCGACGTGCCCGAGGATCTGACCGAAGGTGCGGACCGATTCCGTGGGCTTGAAGCCGTAATTCTCCTCGGGCATCCGTTCGGCGGACCGAAGCAGAACGACCTTCACCCCTCCGTACATCATCCTGGCGTGAGTGGCGAGCGGGTCCTTCGGGGGCGCCGCGGCGGTCGGAGGCGGATTGCCCTGGGCCAGGGCGACGGCGACGGGAGCGAGAAGCCCGATCAAGAGTGTCCGCAGAGGGGTTCGCATTGGTTCTCCTTTATGAGCAGTGAGTGATCGCTCGTACGAGAAGGATGCTGAAAACGAACAGGATGTGAAGAGTTCGGTGAGTCATACGTGCTCCGTTGCCCGGGCCTGCTCGTTCCAACGCTCCACGTTCACGCCCTTCACGAGGAGCCAGAACGTCAGCGTCACTTCGCCGAGGATGCCGGGGATCATGAGGAAGGGGCCGAGGGATTTCGCGAGCGTCGGCGAGAGGAGAGTCACGACGCTGAAGGACAGCCAGCCCAAGCCTCCGAAGACCATCAGCGCACCCAGGGCTCGGGGCAGGAACGTCGATCGGAAGATGAGGTAGCCGACGGTGCAGCAATGCAGTCCGAAAAAGAGAAAGGCCACGGTGGGAGCCTTTGCCCCGAGTGGAGCGACGGCGGCGAGTGCGCTGATCGTGCATCCCACGAGGCTGAAGACCATCCCGAGCCGAGAGAGGTTTCGATTGACCGGCTTGAGCAGGTGATAGGCGAATACGGTCGCGGCCGCGTAACACGCAGTCGACACCAGGTTGACGCCGACAGCCAGCGGGCCCGCGCGCGCGATCATGGCGACCGTGCCGGTCAGCACGGTCAGGAGCCAGAAGAGGCCGGTCATCCGGGCCGTGAAGTTCGGGGAAGGTTCGCGAGTCGGAGCCGCCTGGACGCCTGTGGTCATCCTCCTCTCTCCTTTCGCGAGAACGCCGGCGCGATCCGCGCGAGTCAAATCGGCTCCCGATTGCGTCTCAGCCGCACCGCCGCGACGAGGCATACGACGGCGAACGCCAGCCCGACCCACAGACCGGGCCGCGTCAGGAATCTCGCCGGGTCGAGCTGCGAGAGCTGATCGATGAGAGGCGGGTGGGAGTCGCGCCTCGGCGTGAAGAGGAAAGCCTCCTGCATGGCCCCTGTCACGCGGTACTGCAGCATGCGCATGAAACTCCGGGTGCCGAACGCCCCCCGCTCGAATGCCGAGATCAGCATCGGGGGAACGAGGGCCCAGAGAAGGGGCGCGCGCTTCGCCCACGCCGAGACGAGCAGCAACCAGCCGTAGATCGGCGCATACCAGAGCGCGTGAACGACCAGGCCGTAGAGCATGACCAGCGACTCCTGGAAGAACCGGAACTCCTTCCAGAGCGGGGCGGCGCTCATGCCGTTGGCGACGAGGACGGCGGTGGCCTGGAGCATCATGAAGCGCTGCGTCACCAGGGCGAGCGCGAAGGCGAAGAGCGGCAGCACCACGAGCGGAACGGTCACCTTGGAGAGAACGGTCGTCCGGTCCGAGACCGGCAGCGACTTCCAGAAGAGGATGCTGCGATCGCGGCGCTCGCCGTAGAGGGCGTCGAGACAGTAGAAGAGGCCGACGAGGAAGGTGGCGAACATGATCGGAGCCGGCGCCATGCTGAACGGCCCGACGATTACCGCGTGCTGTCGCGCCGGATCGAGAGTCAGGGCGTTCTGCATCCGGCGCGGAAAGCCGAACAGGTGGATGAACGAGGCGAACAGCACGATCGCGCTGACGATCAGCGGGACGAGGTAGAGGAAACGGTTCTCCCACAGCTCGCGGCGGACCGACCAATAGAGAAGCCGCTTCGCCGGGATGGCCGCGGGCGCCGTTCTCGGGGAGGTGACCGCGATGTCGCCGTTGTTCATCGGGGGGCTCCTTCCGGCTGGCTGACGCGACTGCCCATGACGGCGACGAAGAGATCGGCGATGCCCGGCGCGCGCACGTCGCCGAGCCCCGCGAGCCTCTGGCGGTCGGCGCCGTCGAACAGGAGAATGCTGCGACCCATCACCTGGCGCTCGTGAATGGGGCCGAGGGCCCGCGCCTCGGCGACGCGGTCCGGATGCACCATCAACTGGGCGTAGCGCGACTCGAACCCCTCCATGCCGAACTCGAGCACGATGCGGCCGCGGTCGATGAACGCGACGTCGGTCAGGACGTCCTCGATCTCTTCCACCTGATGAGTCGTCACGACGATGGTGCGACTGCCGTCGAAGTAGTCGTTCAAGAGCGAGTCGTAGAACTGCTTGCGATACAGGATGTCCAGCCCGAGCGTCGGCTCGTCTAAGACGAGCAGCTTCGCGTCGATGGCCATGACGAGCGAGAGGTGGAGCTGGGCGACCATGCCCTTCGACAGCTCCCGGACCTTGCTCTTCGGGGGGATGTCGGTCTTCGCGAGAAATCCCTCCGCCTTCGCCCGGTCGAACCGCGGGTGCACTCCCGTCATGTAGTCGAGCGCCTGGTGGACCCGCAGCCAGCGCGGAAGGACGGCGACGTCCGCGATGAAGGAGACGTCCCGCATGAGCTCTCCGCGCAGCGTCCACGGGTCGTGTCCGAGCACCCGGAGGTGGCCCTCGTACGGAGTGAGCCCGAGGATCGCGTTCAACGCGGTGGTCTTGCCGGCGCCGTTGGGGCCGATGAGGCCGAGGATCCGGCCCTCTTCGACGCGCAGGTCGACGCCGTTCAGTGCGACGGTCTTGCCGTAGGTCTTGCGGAGACCGCGTGCTTCTATGCAGGCCATGTTTTCAGCGCCCCTCTCGCGATCTCAGAAGTTCTCTCCGCGTCCGGCCGTGCGGGACGTCGCTCGCGGGCGGCCGGCTGCACGCGCTTCCAGCGGTTGGGGGTGGACACGAGGAAGTGGGCAGGGCTCGGGCGTCGCGTCGCCAATCGATAGCGGTAGGCGCGCAACGGCCAGGGGTTGGTGATGAGACCCGACTCCGTCTTGTACCAGCTACGGCATTCGCCGTTCCAGACGGTGTCCTTCAGCCAGGACCGCATGCTCTGCTGATACTCGGCAAAGACGTCGGGTCTCACCTCGATCGCCCCGCCTTCCCGGATCATCTCGAGGCAACCGATCACGTAGCGGACCTGGCTCTCGATCATGTAGATGATCGAGTTGTTCGTCGGGCTGGTGTTGGGGCCACCCAGAACGAAGAAATTCGGAAAGCCGGGGATCGTGATGCCCAGGTACGCAGAGGCGCCGTTGCGCCACACGTCGGACAGAAGACCGCCGGGTCCCCTGATCTCGATGGGCGCGAGAAAACGAGTCGACTCAAATCCCGTGGCATAGATGATCGTGTCGACTTCTCGAACGCGGCCGTCGGAGGTCTCGACGCCATTCGGGACCATCCGCGCGATTTCCTCCGTGACCAACTCGACGTTGTTTCGCGCGAGCGCCGGATAGTAGTCGTCCGAAAAGATCAGTCGGTTGCAGCCGAAAGGGAAGGTCGGCGCCAGCCTGGAGCGCAGCTCGGGATCGGCTATCTGGCGCCGCAGATGCAAACGTGCCACGGCCGTGAGCGCGCGCCGGAACAGGCCGCCTCGATATGGCGAGTACGCGATCAGCTCGGCGAGCAGGAACCACGCGGCCCGGCTCAACTTGTGTGACCAGGTAAAGCGGCGGAAGAACGACCGGGCCACCGCCCCGATCGGGCGGTCCCGCTTGGGAAGGATCCATTTCGCCGAACGCTGAAATACGTAGAGTTGCTTCACGCCCGGCGCGATCTGCGGCACGATCTGCACGGCGCTGCAGCCGTTCCCGACCACCGCCACCGATCGGCCGGCGAGATCGTGGTTCGCGTCCCATTTCGCGCTGTGGAACTCTCGTCCCGAGAAGTCGGCCCGGCCCGCGATGCTCGGAAGACGCGGGTGACTGAGCTGGCCGCTGGCTGTGACGAGGGCGCGCGCGCGATGCTCCTCCCCCGAGGCGCTTCGTAACCGCCAGACCCCGGCGTCCTCGTCGAACGAGACGTGGGTGATCTCGGTTCCGAGCTTCAGGTGCGATTCGATTCCGTGCTTGCGGGCACACCGCTTCAGATAGCCGAGAATCTCGGGCTGGCTCGCGTACCTTCGGGTCGAGCGGTCGTGCGGCTCGAACGAATAGGAGTACAGGTTCGCGGGCGAGTCGCACGCCGCCCCCGGGTAGCGGTTCTCCCTCCAGACCCCGCCGACGTCGCTCCCTTTCTCGAATACCGTGAAAGCGTTCGTCCCCGCCCGCTTGAGCTCGATCGCCATGCACAGGCCGGCGAGCCCGGCGCCGATGATGGCGACGTCCTGGGTCACGTCTTCCGCTCGGCCAGCTTCTATGGGAGCCATCGCTTCAGCCCTTCTCCGCCGGCGTATCGGATGAGGGCAGGTTGGCGGCGCTCGCCGCCACCAGCTCTTCCGGTGTCAGGCCGAGCCGCTGAATGGTCGCGGAGACCCTCGGCCATTCCTCGGCGAGGAACCTCTGCCGTTCGCCCGCGAGCAGGAGGTCGCGGGCGCCGGGCTTGACGAACATGCCGATCCCCCGCCGCTTCTCGACGAGCTCTTCGTCGACCAGCTCCTGGTAGCCCTTCAGGACCGTGAGCGGATTGACGCGATACTCGGCCGCGACGTGGCGCACGGACGGCAGGGGATCCCCCTCCTTGAGCACGCCGTCCAAGATCAGGGCGACGACCCGGTCGCGGAGCTGTCGGTAAATCGGCTGACTGTCGTTCCACTCGCCCTCCATCGCGGTTCAGCTGGCCTTTCGAGAGTTCTTGGTCATCTGGTGATGTACTCAACTACAACACCAACTCATACGCAAGCTTTTTCTGAAGGTTGCAAGCCGGGGCGTTCCCTGGCGGTCGGCGTGTAAGTCGAACCACTCCAGGAATTTGGGCCGTTAATGTGGCCCTTTTGAGGTTTGATCGAAAAAGAAAACGCCGGGGGAGCGACCCCCGGCGTCGTGCTTTCCTCTACGGAATCGGCTACCAGATGCGGACGCGGTCCTCCGGCTTGATGTAGCTCTTGTCGCCTTCCTTCACGTCGAACGCCGAGTACCAGGCGTCGACGTTGCGGAGCGGGGCGAATGCGCGGATCGGGGCGGGGGAGTGCGGGTTCGTCGCCAGCATCTGGCGAAGCGCATCGTCGCGCATGAGCGACCGCCAGACCTGTGCCCACCCGAGGAACACGCGCTGTTCCCCGGTGAAGCCGTCGATCACCGGAGCGGGCTTTCCCTCGAGCGACCTCTTGTATGCGTCGAGCCCGAGGAGGATCCCGCCAAGGTCGCCGATGTTTTCTCCCATCGTGAGACGAGCGGTGATCTTCTGGCCGGGAAGCGCCGGGAACTCGTACCCCTCGTACTGCGCGCCGAGCTTCGTGGCCTGAGCCTCGAACCGGGTCGCATCTTCCGGCGCCCACCAGTCGCGCAGCATTCCGTCGCCGTCAGATTTCCTTCCCTGGTCGTCGAAGCCGTGCGTGATCTCGTGCCCGATGACGCCGCCGATCGCGCCGTAGTTCACCGCCGGGTCGGCGTTCGGGTCGAAGAACGGCGGCTGGAGGATCGCCGCCGGGAACACGATCTCGTTCTTCACCGAGGCGTAGTAAGCGTTGACGGTCTGGGGCGTCATGCCCCACTCGAGCTCGTCGACCGGCTTTCCGATTCGGTTCACGTCGTACGCCCACTGGAACTTCGCCGCGCGCTCGACGTTGCCGGCGAGGTCTCCCTCCCGGATGACGAGCGACGAGTAGTCCCGCCACTTCGAGGGATAGCCGATTTTGACGCCGAACTTGGAAAGCTTCTCGAGCGCCTTTGCCTTCGTTTCCGGTCCCATCCAGGTGAGGTTCTCGATGCGGCCCTTCATCGCCGCACGGAGGTCCGCGACGAGCTTTTCCATCTTCGCCTTCGAGTCCGCGGGGAAGTACTCCGCGACGTAGGTTCGGCCGATCGCTTCGCCCATCGTGCCTTCCGCCGCGTCGACGGCGCGCTTCCAGCGCGGTCGCTGCTCCTGCGCGCCGTTCAGGAACTTCGCCCGGAACTCCCAGTTCGTGTCGACGAAGCGCTTGGAAAGGAGGGGCGCGGCGTCGTCGGCGACGCTGAACGCGTGCCACGCCTTCAACGTCTCGATCGGCGTTTCCGCGAAGATCGCGGCGAGCTTCGGCAGCGCGGTATTCTGCCGAACGACCGCGCCCTCGACTTTCGCGAGGCCCGCCTCGGCGAAATAGACGCGCCACGGGAATCCGGGTGCGCTCTTCTCGAGCTCGGCGAGCGTCGCCGGGTTGTACGTCTTGTCGCGATTCCGACTCTCGGCGCGCGTCCAGTGCGCGTCGGCGATTTTCGTTTCCATCGCCACGACGTCGCCGGCGGCCTTCTCGGGCTCTTCCCAGCCGATGAGCCGGAGCATGTCGGCAACGTACTTCTGGTAGCGCTCCTTCTGCGGCTTGAAGTTTTCCTTGAGGTAGAACTCGCGGTCCGCGAGGCCGAGGCCCGACTGTGACATGTAAAGGGTGTACTTTTCCGGGTTCTTCGCATCGTCCGAGACTCCCGCGCCGAAGAGCGACCGTCCGAAGCTCGACCGGGACCGGCCCATCAGGGCAGCGATCTCGGAGTGGGAACTCGCTTTCCGGATTGCGTCCAGGTGCGTCTGGATCGGCTTCGCGTCGAGCTTCTCCGCGGCGGCTTCGTCGAGGAACGTGCGGTAGACCGCCGCCACCTTGGCCTCGTCGGAGCCAGTCTTCAGGCTCTTGTCGGCGGCCCATCGGTCGAGGAGAGCGCGCACGCGAGCCTCCGAGAGGTCCCGCAGGACCGAGGCCGGGCCGAAGCTCGTCTTCTCGGGAGGGATCTGCGTGGTGGCAGCCCACTTGCCGTTGGCGTAACGGAAGAAGTCGTCGCCCGGCTTGACGGATCGATCCATTCCTTCTAGATCGATTCCCCATTTGCCGAACCGCGGCGCGCTGGTCGGAGCGGTGGTCGTCGCCGGGTCGGCGGCCTGCCCGTTGATGGCGAACAGAGTCAGTGAAATCGCAAGAGCAACGGATCTCGAGATCATGTGTGAGTTCCTTTCGTGATCGCCGGGCGCTGAATGGGCGCGAGGATAACAAACGGGCGCCGGCAAAGAGTTCGGACGCGGCGATCCTTCGATTCGCGAGACTCGGCACGCGGAGTGGGTCGTTCGGCCTCACATCCCACGCCGCCCGCTTGAGTGCGGTGTGTATGATCCTCCGATCACTCCGAACATGTCTTCGCTCCTCCGGCTCGGGTTCGCGGTCCTCGCGATCGCTTCGGCGGCGCGGCCCTCCGCTGCCGCGCCGGAGCCACCAGGAAAGGCCTGCGCGGCGCGGCTGAAACCGCTCATGGAGAAGGTCATGGCCGAGCGAGGCGTTCGCGGCGCGGCCGTCTCG
The DNA here is from genome assembly GCA_035646435.1 of Thermoanaerobaculia bacterium. Classification (GTDB taxonomy): domain Bacteria; phylum Acidobacteriota; class Thermoanaerobaculia; order UBA5066; family Gp7-AA6; genus Gp7-AA6. The sequence goes on from DASRPJ010000436.1 coordinate 8,891, forward strand.
ATCGACGTCCCTGGCGTCTGCCGCTGGAGGGCGGCAATCGGGACCGGAGTCAGGCTCGACGACCACGTCCGGGTCGGCAGCATCACCAAGACGATGACGGGGACCGCGGTCCTCCAGCTCGTGGACGAGGGACTCATCGCTCTCGACGACCCGATCTCGAAGCACCTGGCCGGCGTGCCGAACGGCGAGAACGTCACGGTGCGGCAGATGCTCTACATGAGGAGCGGTCTCCCGACGTACAGCAACGACGTCAAGTTCAATGCGTCGCTCGACACGGATCCGGACAGGGTATGGACGCCCGCGCAGCTGCTCGCGATCGCCTACGGGCACCCGCCGGACTTCCCGCCCGGCACGGGCTACACGTACTCGAACACGAACACCATCCTGCTGGGCCTGCTCGTCGAGAAGTTGAGGGGCCGCCCGCTCCCCGAGGTGTTCGCCAAGAGGATCTTCGAGCCGCTCGGTCTCTCGCAGACGAGCCTGCCCAAGACGGCGGCCCTCCCGAAGTCTCACGCGCGCGGCTACATGTATGGCTCGAACGTCGGCACGCTGGATGGCAAGTGCGACGCCGAGACCTTCGGGCGCCACGACGTGACGAACGCGAGCCCCTCGTGGACGTGGGCCGCCGGCGGTGTCGTCTCGACGCTGCGCGACCTGACCGTCTGGGCGCGGGCGCTCGGGACCGGCAAGCTGCTGAAGCCCGCCACGCGCGCCGCGCGGTTCGACTGGCTTTCGACGGGCCCGGCGTCCGCGCCGACCTACGGGCTCCACGTCGCGAACTTCTTCGGCGTCATCGGCCACGACGGCGCGCTGCCGGGGTACCAGAGCTTCATCGGCTACGTCCCGTCGAAGGACGGAACCGTCGTGATCCTGACGAACGTCTACAACGACAAGACCTGCGGGTCGCCCGC
>DASRPJ010000437.1:0-7243 GCA_035646435.1 Thermoanaerobaculia bacterium
CCTACTTCCGGGTCGAAGTCAGTCGTTTAAGGCGCCAGGTTCTCGGCGTCGAGCGTCACGCCGAGAAAGGCGATGCACATCTCGTCGGCCGTGCCCTCGCCCCAGCGCACGTCCTTCGGCGGGTCGTTCGGGTTGTGATCGTTCTCGCTCGAGTTGTCGTAATGCGCCGACAGGTCGATGCGCGTCCCGAACGGCAGCGCGACCGGCGTCTTGTACGTGTAGGTGCCCTGCCAGTGGAAATCCCAGTCGGGCACGTCGACGAGGCACACCTGCCGGCCGTCGGGAAGCGTCGCGGTGACCTTCATCGTCTTTCCGAGAAGGTGCATGTGCGGAGTCACGTTCAGGACGTGCACCCCGAACGGCAGAAACGGGATCGACGCCGTCACTTCGTGGTTCGACGCACCGGCGGGAATCGTGAAGGACTGGTTGATCACGGGCGCGAACAGGAGTCGCTTCCGGACGGCACTTTTCGCGAAGTACAGGCCGACCGAGCTGACGTCCGGCTCTTCCACGCCGCTCCGCTCGCTGTAGTGAACCTGCATGACGACGTCCGCGCCTTTCGGGAGAGGCATTCCCACACCATCCGGAAGCGGACGGGGTCGATTACCGGGAACCCAGCCGCCGAGGCTCGCCGAAGTCGCGGAGACGTCGAACCCCGGGCCGCCGAAACACGTGTACCCGGGACCGGCTTGCGCCGCGTCCAGCTGCCGCGCGCCTCCGGCCGTATCCACGAAGAGGATGACGTGATGGACCATCCGGCGGCTGCCCGGCGCAACCTCGACCGCGCTGACGAACCGGTCCTCCGGGAAGCTCGTCGGCAGCACGAAACACCGATACACGTCGCCGTCCTTGAAGTCGGGAGTCATCGGCTCGGGCATCGTCAGCACCGAGTCGGGCGGGCCGAGCTCCCACCCGTCGGGAAACACGCGCGGCTCCGGCAGGTCGCGCGGGTCGCCCTGCGGCGCGCCGGCGGAAACCCAGCGCGCGAGCGCGTCGATCTCCGCCTGCGTGAGCGAGGGATCGTCCTCGTACGCGGCGCACGACGAGTCGACGTGCCACGGCGGCATGTGGCGCTGCGACGTCTGCAGGACGATGTTCACCCGGTTCACGAACGCGTCGCCATAGGAGGTCAGCGAGAAGGGCGCGATCCCGCCCGTCCGGTGACACGCCTGGCAACGCGCCTGGAGGATCCTCACGACCTGGTTGCTGAACGTGACCGGCGCTTCGCCGAGCAGGGGCCGCGGAGAGACGACTCGAGGAGACGGGCGGGACGGAACCGTCGGCGACTGCGCGAGGAGCACCACGGTCCAGAGTGCGAAAGCCGCGATCAGTCCCCCGAAAACGAGCCGCCGAACGACCTGGGGTGGAGTCACCGGGCGATTATGCGCCGCCAAAGAGGAGCAGGGTCAACGTGGGAAAAGGCAGGTGTAACAGAGAGTCCGGCCTGAACCCACGCAGAGATTCAGGCCTGACCCCAGGTAAAAAAGGGGGACGGACCCGAGGGCCCGTCCCCATGGGGGGAAGAAAGGAAGGTCGCTTACGGAACCGTCGTGAACTCGCCGCAGTAAACTTCCTCTTCGCGGCGGGATCCTACTTAGGTCGTATACGACCTGCAACCCTTTTGTCCTGACGCAGCAAGGTTTTACCGCCGGTGCGTGCTACCATCGCGGAATCCATCGATGAAATTCAACGATGTAGTTCCGGAGGGGTTCTCCACCGCCCAGGTCGCTCGACTTTCCGGGCTGACGCCCCGTCAGATCGACCACTGGGACCGGCAGGGATTCCTGAAGCCGTCTCTCCGGAGCGCGAAAGGTTATGGCTCCGCCCGGCGCTACTCCTTCGCGGACGTCGTGCGACTCCGTGTGGCGGCGCGACTCCGCGCGGCCGGGGTCGGCCTTTCGCGCATCCGGCGGTGCGCGGAAGCTCTCGAAAAGCTCGGCGGGGAGGCCGGCGACCTGGGCGGCGTGCGCCTTCTCGTCGCGGGCTCCCGAGTGCTCTGGGCCCGGTCGGACGAGGAGGTCGTCGACCTCCTCCGCGAGGGACAACTCGTCCTCGTCTTTTCGCTCGGCGATGCGGTCGCGGAGACCGCCGGCGCCGTCGCGCGGCTCGGTCGCGAAAACGCCTCCGAAGGTGAAACGCGCCCCGAGAAACGGGGAAAGCAGGTTTTCTGAAGGGCCGGCTCTCGGGGGCCGAGCGCAGGGGGTGGGTTTGAATCGGGAACGTGTGGCGCTCTCGATCACACGGCTCGCTCGCCTCGGACGTCAGCGTGACTTCTCCCCCTCGCGGTTCGAGAAGGCGTTCAGCGCTCTTCAGCCGGAAGAGAAGGAAGAGGTACTCGCCCGCCTCCTGACGGAGTGGACCGGTCTCCCGGTCGCGACGCGAAAGTACGAGGCGTGGTGGGACGAGGTCGGGGCAGTCGCGGCGAAGCTGCGGCGGTCTCTCGGGGCGCCGGTGAGTCTCCAGACCGCGATCCTCCACTACTTCCACAGCGTCGCCGGCCTCCTCCCGGAGCCCCGCATCGTCGCCGAGAAGGACCTTTCCGTGCTGCGGGTGAACGCGATCACCGATCCGCTCACGGGTCTCTACAACCGCCGTTTTCTGATGGACCACCTGAATCGGGAGATCGCGCGAGCGGAGCGCAACGACGGGATCGTGTCGATCGTGCTCCTCGACCTGAAGGGCTTCAAGGCGGTCAACGACCACTTCGGTCACCCCATGGGCGACACCGTCCTGGTCAAGACCGCCCGGATCATCCGCGAGCACCTCCGCGCCGTGGACGCGGGCTGCCGCTGGGGGGGCGACGAGTTCGTGCTCGTGCTGCCTTCCACGGACCTCTTCGCGGCGCTCACCGTCGCGGAGCGGATCCGCGCGAAGATCGCCGAGTCCGCTCTGCCCGCCGGCTCGGGCGTTCACGTGGGGCTTCACTACGGAGTCGCGTCCTTCCCCGCGGACGGGAAGACGGTGGACTTCCTTCTCAAGGTGGCGGACCTGCGCCTCTATCAGTGCCGGGAGCAGGCGAGCTTCGAGGGGACGGAGAAGCGACATCACCCCCGGTTCGAGGTGAGCGACACGAGCCTCCGGATGGGACCGGACCGGCAGTCCCGTCCCTGGACCGCGACGCTCGTGAACGTGTCCTACGGCGGCTTCGCGTTTCGCGCGCGCCGGGCCGAGAAGTGGCCCCCCCGCGGAAAGGGCGAGATCTTCCGGCTTCCGCTCGAGCGCCGTCCGGTCAAAATCCGCACTCTCCACACGATGCCGATGCCGGGCGGAGGGGTCCGCGTCGGCTGCACCTATGTCTGAAGCCGCGCTCTCGACCGGATGGCGATGAACGGCTCGGGCTATCCGGCCCACCGGATCGCCTCGTCCGGACTTTTTTCTCTGTTCTCTCTGCTCGCGCTCGCCCTCGGTATGGGCGAGGCCCGCCCACTCGCGCTCGCGACCGGAGGCTCCCTCTTCGCTCTCTTCGTTTTCACGCGCGCCGGTTTCCGTGCGGCGCTCGGTCCTTTTGCGCCGTCGCTCGCGACGCTCGCCGACCTCGCTCTCCTCTTCTGCGCGCTTTCTCTCACGGGGGGTTTCCGGAGCCCCTACGGCCTGCTCCTGCCCGCCGGGGTCGCGCTCGCCTGGCACCTCGAGGGCAAGAGCGCCGCGCGCTTCTACGCCGCGGTCGCGGTGCTCGGCGTTGCCGCCCTCGTCACCCTCGGAGGGGGCGAGCTGCCGCCGCCGGCCGAGCTCTTCCCGCTGCTCGCCGTCGGCCTCGCCGCTCCCGCGCTCCTCGCCGCGCTCGAATCCCTCGGGGGAGATCGCGCCGGTAAGGAGAGCGCCGGCGCGAGCGGGTCGGGCCCCGTCAGCCTCGCGTCTACGGCGACGGAGGCCGCGCGCGACCGGAACGAAGAGGTCCTTCACGACCTGAAGTCCCCGCTCTCCGTCATGCGCGTCTACGCCGATCTGATCTCCGAGGGAGCACGGCGAGGGGAGCTGCCGAACCCCGAGCACCTCGCGAACCTCTCGAGGGAAATCGAGCTCGCGGAGCGCCTGGCCGGCGGAACGACGCTTCCGGCCTCGCGCGCCGCGGCCCCGGCGGGCGAGATGCGCTTCGACCTGTCGCCTCCGGCCGCCCCCGTCGCCACCGCGGCTCCGGCCCCTCCCGCGAGCGCCGACCTCGTCGAGATCCTCGGCTCCCTCGCGACGGCCTACCGGCTCTCGTCCGGCGGCCGCCTGCGTATCGAGTTCATCGCCGAGCGCCCGGAGCTTCCCGTGACCGCGGACCCGGTCGCTCTCCAGCGCGCGTTCCGAAACGTACTCGAGAACGCCGTCAAGTACACGCCGCAGGGCGGCGAGGTTCGCATCCGGGCGGGCGCCGCCGGTCCGCACGCATTCGTGGTGGTGAAGGACACGGGCATGGGAATGAGCGACGAGGAGCGCGCGCGGGCTTTCGACTTCGCGTTCCGCGGGGCCGGCGCCGTCGCGGCCGGAACGCGGGGGAAGGGGCTCGGCCTCGCGCTGACGAAGGAGATCCTGGAGGCGAACGGCGGCAAGATCAGCCTCTCGAGCGAGGCGGGGTACGGCTCGGAGGTGACGATCCTCCTGCCGTTCTACAAGCGATGAAGCGCGTCATGGTCGTGGACGACGAGCCCGCCGTCGGCGAGGCCGTCCGGGATCTCCTGGCGGACGAGGGCTACGACGTCGAAACCCCGGGGGACGCCCAGAGCGCGCTCCCGGAAATTCTTCGCGCGGTGCCGGACCTCGTCATCCTCGACGTGAACATGCCCGGGATGAGCGGCTGGGAGTTCTGCGCGCTCTTGCGCCGCCAGTCCACGACCCGCACGGTGCCGGTGCTCTTCCTCACGGGTCGCCAGGACGTGCGCGACCGCATCACCGCGATGCAGGTCGGCGGCTCGGACTACCTCGCGAAGCCCTTCGGCGCGGACGACCTGCGCCAGAAAGTGCGCTCGCTCATGAAGAAGAAATCGAAGACGGAGGGACGATGAAGCCACGGCGACCGGCGGCGCCGATCCGCCTGATGCGATCGACGCCGCCCACCGAGTCGAGCTCGGCGAGCGACGAGATCTCGCGGCTGCGCCGCGACCGCGTCATCTACGACGGGGTCACGGGGCTGCCGATCCACCCTTTCGACGAGCCGCAGCGCGCTCACGAACGAGTCGCGCACATGGGGGTGATCTACCTCCAGATCGGAAAATTCTTCGGCTTCGAGGAGCTCTACGGGTGGGAGCTCTACGACCGCGTGCTCGTCGTCGTCGCCAACGGGTTGAAGGAAGACGTGGCCGCCTCGCGCCTGGCGCCGCAGGTCTTCTCGATCCGGTATTCCGGCGCGGATGGTTTCTACGTTCTCTACTCGCTCGGGCCGGCGGGCCGCGGCCGGCCCGGTGCCGTTCTGGAAAACGAGGCGGCGCGGCTGCAGTCGAACGCGGAGAAGCGGCTTCGGACCGCGTTCGCCGGCACCCCCGTGGACCTCATGACGGTGTACGCGTCGAGCCTCACGAGCTCCGACAACGCGCGGGTGCGCTCCTCCCGGCACCTCGTGCGGCAGATCGCGGAGGCGGTGAAGATCGCCAGCCAGCGCCAGACGCGGGAAAAGCTCGACCTCTCCGCCGCTTTGAAACGCGTGCTCGGACAGAAGCAACTGCGCGCCGCCTTCCAGCCCCTTCGCCACCTCTCCGACGACGTCGTCATCGGCTGGGAAGCCCTCATCCGCGGGCCGCAGGGGACGCCCTTCGAGGCGCCGAACGTCCTCTTCGCGGTCGCGCGCGAGAACGGCCTGGACGTCGAGCTCGAGACGTTGTGCCTCGAGACGATCTTCGCCTCGCTGCCGCGGGCGGTCGCCTCGCGGCGCCTCTTCGTGAACGCTTCGTCGAGCCTCCTCTGCCATCCGGTCTTTCTGGACGAACGGAACCTCGCCGGCATCAACCGCAGCCATGGCGACGTCGTCATCGAGATCTCTGAGAAGGAGATGGTCGATTACTCTTCGTTCGGCGGGATCCTCTCGACGGTCCGCGGCGCGGGGCTCAAGATCGCGATCGACGATGCGGGGTCGGGATACTCCGGGCTCGAGGCGATCCTTCAGCTGAAACCCGACTACATCAAGGTCGCCGACTCCCTGGTGCGCCGTCTCGAGGACGACCCGATCAAGCGCGAGATCATCACGAGCCTCGCCTCGATCGGGCGACGCATCGACGCGATGGTCGTCGCCGAAGGGATCGAGCGGACCGAGGAAAAAGACGCGCTTCTCTCGCTCGGCATCGAGTACGGGCAGGGATATCTCCTCGGGCGTCCGTCCTTCCAGGTGTCGGGTCGGGCGTGAAGAAGGCTACCGTCCTCCCCTGAGCGACGACCCGGCCATCGTCTTCGACCACGTCACCGCGGGCGACCGGACGATCCCGCGCTGCATCGACGTTTCCTTCGCGGTCGCGCGGGGCTCGACCTACGCGATCGCGGGACGCGAGGGCTCCGGGAAGCGCGCGATCCTGACGTGCCTGCGCGGCCGGCTCGAGCCGCAGGAGGGAAGTGTTCGCGTCCTCGGCCTCGACCCGCGGCGAAACCGGTGGAAGTTGAGGCGGCGCGTGCGTTACATCCCGGCGGACGAGGCCCACGACCCCGGCTCCGGTCCGCCGCCCGAGCTCGTCCTCCGAGACGGCGCGAATCCTCCACGCCTCCCGGCCGGCGTGACGGGCGTCCTCTTCACTTCGGACCCGCTTCTCGCGGCGGCCGCCGACCGCGTCGCGTTCCTGAAAGGGGGGCGCCTCGTGCGCGAGGAGGACGCGAACTCTCTCGCCGCCCGGTTCCGCCGCATCCGATACGTCAACGAGATGACCGAGTCGCGCACGGAGTACGGCAACGAGCTCGACGCGTTCGACGCTGTGCGCGTGAAGGTGCGCGGTTGGGGCATCGACGCGGTGGTCTCGAACTTCGACGCGGCCGCCTTCGATCGATTCCGCGCCATCGAGAGCGTGAAGGACGCGGTGGCTCTGTCGATTACGATCGAGGAGATCTTCGAGGCGGTGGTCGGGTAGGCCACGGCCCACTGTATAATGCGTTAAGTGGTTGAGAAGAAGGAAATTACAGTCCGGAAGACGGGGCTCGACGACGACGATTTTCTCCGGGACGTCGCTTTCTGGCAGCGACAGGGAGTCGAGGCGCGATTCGCCGAAACGTGGCGCCTCTCCTGTCTCGGGTACGGTCTGGATCCCGATGTCGAGCACCCGATGGACAAGTCGGTTGTCCGAAT
>DASRPJ010000438.1:0-2859 GCA_035646435.1 Thermoanaerobaculia bacterium
GCGACGGACTGGGGGAGGACCTTGATCGCGACGTCCCGGTCGAGCTTCGCGTCCCGCGCCCGGTAGACTTCCCCCATACCACCCGCGCCGAGCGGCGCGAGGATCTCGTATGGCCCGAGGCGGGTCCCGGCGGAAATGGTCATCGGATGACGGTGGCGAGGATTCTATGCCCCGATGGATTGTGTGGCGGGTCGGGAGGACGCGGCCGAATCACTTCGGCTGCCGACGAGCTTCTGAAACCTCGGGTTCTTTCGCAACGGATCGAAGTTGGGGTCGATCCTGAGCCAGCCCGGCGAAAGAAGATAGGGGATCTTCAAAAGCGGATCGAGCTGGTCGAGCGCTTTCTCCGGCTCGCCTGAGAGCACGTAGATGCGCGCGAGCTGGTGCTGCAGGTAGGGGCCGACGAAAGCATCCTTTGCCACGGGCAGGAGCGCGACGGCGCGCTCGCCCTCGTGGATCGCTTCTTCTTTCCGGCCCAGGTACGCCAGCGTGAGGCCGAGCTCGGCATGGAGCTGCGCGATCGAGCCGCCCGACGGAACGTCGTCGGGCAGTGCGCGAAGCTGTGCGGTGAAGGCCTTCCTCCCCTCTTCGGCGTAATAGGCACGCTCACTCGCCGTGTCCCCCTTCAGGGCCGCGGCCTGGGCGAGGCAGAGGCCCCAGATGCCTCTGTTGTCACTGAACGCGCCCGGCGGCAGGCGCAGGAGCACCTGCCGCTCTTCCTCGTCGAGGACCCAGACGAGATCGTTGTAGGTGGCCATGTAGGCGACGACCGCAGTAGGCTCGACCTTCCTGAGCGCAGATTCGACGAGGGCACGAGCTGCGACGAGATTCCCCTCGCCGAGGAACGTCAGGACCTTGTACGCGATCATTGCAAGGTCTGCCGGCGCGAGGGCGAGCCCCCGGTCGCAGGCCTCGTGCGCCTCGGTGTAGCGCCGCAAGTTTAGGAGCACCCAGGCGAGGTTCTGGGGGCTGCCCACCGCCCGGGGATCGAGGCGTTCGGATTGCCGAAGGTGCTTGACCGCCACCTCCCAGCGTCCGAGAGCCATCTCGGCAAGCGCTATCCCGGTCAAGAGGTCAGCGTTGGCCGGCGCAGCGCGTTCCGCTTTCGCGTACTCCTCCAGAGCGCGAGCGTTGTCTCCGACGACCAGTCTCTGATAGGTGCCGAGTGCCCGATACCCTTCGGGGCGCGCGGGCGCAAGCGCTACGACCTTTTCCGCGGCCTGCCTGGACCGCTCCGCCAGCTCCAGGGTAGGCCCGCTGAAGAAGTAGAGGATCGAGTTCGCCTGCGAGAGCTGTGACCACGCTTCCACGAATCCCGGGTCGAGCGCCACTGCCTGCTCGTAGAAGCCGAGCGCCTTGCGCACGGTGGGCGGATCGTTGGCTGCCAGGCCGTTCGCCGCCTCCTCACCCTTCAGGAAGGCGTCGTAGGCGGCGAGGTTCTGCGTCGGCTTCGCCAGGAGGCGTTTCTCCTCGCGCGCGCCGAGCGCGACACCCAGCGCCTGCGCCACCCGCGAGGCGATGTCCGACTGCACCTCGAAGACGTCCGTCAGCGCCGCGTCGAACGGCTGCTGCCACTTCGAAATGGGCCCCCCGGACCGCCTCACCTCGACGAGCTCGGGGCTGAGCTGCACCCGGCTCGTTCCCCCGCTCCTTTGCCAGCGCACGGTGGCCGTCAGCAGGTAACTCACGTCCAGCTCCTGGGCGATCTGCTGGGGGGGTTTCGTCGTCTTCTTGTAGGGTGTCGAGCTGCCTCGAGCGATTACCTGAACACCGGGCAAAGAGGTCAACTTGCCACGCACTGCATCCGCGATGCCGTCTGCGAAGTAGTCGTCCTCGGGCGATCCCAGGTTCTCGAACGGCAGCACGGCGACGCGCTTGACCGCCGGAGGCTCGCCGGCAGTCGTGGGGGCGCGACGCAGGAGCAGGACTCCGGCGAGCGCGAGAAGAGCGACGGCCACCCCGGCGATGAGGAGCGCTCTCTTTCGGCTCGGCGGAGCCGCGACCCGCGCTTCTCTCGTCACCACGGGCGAAGAGGCTTCCGAGAGCGCGAACGCGATGTCCCGGGCCGACTGGAACCGGCGATTCCGGTCCTTCTCCAGGCAATGCTGGACGATCCGGTCGAGAGCCGGCGAAACGTTCCGACCCGACTTCGACAGCTCCGCCGGCTCGTCCCGCAGGATGGCCGCCATCGTCTCCGGGCTCGTGTCCCGCTTGAACGCCCTCTTCCCGGAGAGCATCTCGTAGAGGATCGTCCCGAACGAGAAGATGTCCGAGCGGTGGTCGACCGAGAGTCCCTTCACCTGTTCGGGCGACATGTAGCCCGCGGTTCCCATGACCGTCCCGGGCTCCGTGTGGCCCGAGCCCGTTGGCGCGCTCGTCTCCTTGCCCGGAGCGACGGCCTCGACCCGCTTCGCCAGGCCGAAGTCGAGGATCTTGACGTGGCCGTCCCGGCTGACGAAGAGGTTCTCGGGCTTCAGGTCACGATGGACGATGCCCTTCTCGTGCGCCGCGGAGAGGCCTCGGGCGACCTGGAGCGCGTAGTCCACTGCTTGTTTCTGGGTGATCGGACCGGCGTCGAGCTTCCCGCGCAGGGTCTCGCCCTCCAGGAGCTCCATGACGGCGTAGGAGATCGCCCCCTCCGCTCCGAAGTCGAAGATCGACAGGATGTTCGGATGGGAGAGCGCCGCGACCGCCTTCGCCTCGCGCTCGAACCGGGAGAGGGTGTCGGGATCGGCCGCGACGGACTGCGGGAGGACCTTGATCGCGACGTCGCGGTCGAGCTTCCTGTCCCGCGCCCGGTAGACCTCCCCCATTCCGCCCGCGCCGAGCGGTGCGAGGACCTCGTATGGCCCGAGGCGG
>DASRPJ010000439.1:0-2156 GCA_035646435.1 Thermoanaerobaculia bacterium
AGAGTCCCCTCCTCGCGCTGGTCGTACCGGAGCATCCCGATCACGTTCCGGGGTCCGATCTTCCAGACGAAGAAGGCGGCCACGCCGACGACAACGGCGACGAGGCCGAGCACCACTTTCTTCCAGGTCTTCATCTAAAAAGGGGACAGATCTATTTTCTCTGTTGGCTAAATAAATCTGTCCCCTTTTCGGAGATTATCGCGCAGCGGCGGCGCCGAAGACCTCCTCGACGGACAGGACCTTGACCGGGCCCAGGTTCAGAGCTTTCACCTCGGCCTCGATCTTCTTCCGGTCTCCCACGACGACGACGGCGACCCTGCCCGGCTCGATGTACCGGGAGGCGACGCGCCGGACGTCGGCGAGCGTCACCGCCTGCACGCGCGAGACGACCTGATCGAGCCAACCGTCGGCGAGTCCGTAGACGAGCTGCTCCTGGAGCTTCGCGGCGAGGTCGCCGGTCGTCTCGACGTCCGACGGGAACGACAGCGCGACGTAGTTCTTCGCCTTCGTCACCTCCGCCTCCGTTACCGTCTTGCCGATCGCGTCGAGCTCCTTGAAGAACTCCGTGAGCGACGGACCGGTCTTGTCGGTCTGTACCGCCGCCGAGGCCACAAAGGGGCCCGTCGAGAGGCGGTAGTCGAACGACGACCGCGCGCCGTACGCGTAGCCGTGCTGCTCGCGCAGGTTCTGCATGAGCCGCGACGTAAACGAGCCGCCGAGGATCGTGTTCGTGACGAGGAGCGGGTAGTAGTCGGCCGTGGAGCGGGGCGGGCCGATGCGCCCGATCCGGATCTCCGACTGCGCGGAGTCGGGCCGATCGACGATCCAGATCTCCCGGGCCGCCACCTGCGGCGCCGCCGGGACCTCGGAAGCGAACGTGCCCTCCGCCTTCCAGCCGCCGAACGCTTTCTCGAGGAGCGGCTGGATCGCCGCGGCCGTGACGTCGCCCACGACGACCACCGCCGCGTTGCTCGGACGGAAGGCCCGCCCGTGGAAGAGCGCAAGGTCTTCGCGCGAGAACCCGCGGACCGACGTTTCGGTGCCCATCGTGATCGTCCCGTACCGATGGTCCTTCCCGTAGAGCGCCCGCGCGAGCGCGACCGACGCGATCGCGGCCGGCTCGTCGCGCGCCTGGAGGAGCTCGGTCAGCCGCTCTTTGCGCAGGCGGTCGAGCTCCGCGGCAGGAAACGTCGGACGCTGGACGACGTCGGCGAGTATCGCGAGCGCGCGCTCGAGGCGCTTGACCGGCACGTGGACGCCGACCCTCGTGGCGTCCCAGCCGGCGATCGCCTGGAGGTCGGCGCCCAGGAAGTCCACTTCATCGGAGATCTGGAGCGCGCTCGCGGAGCCCGCGCCCTCGTCGAGCATGTCGGCGGCGAGGCTCGCGAGGCCCGGCTTGCCCTGCGGGTCGGCGCCCGCGCCCGCGCGCACGACGACGTTGACCTGGACGACGGGGACCTCGTGCGACTCGACGAGCAGGACGGGAAGGCCGTTCGACAGCCGGAGCTTCTGGACCAGCGGCAGCTTCAGCGCCCGGACCGGTCCGAGAGCGGGCGGCTTCGAGCGGTCCGGCTTCGCGGCGGCGGACTGTCCGCCGGCGGATGACGAAAGGAGGACCGCGAGGAAAGCGGCGGCGAGTCGCGCAGCGTTCCTCACGGCTTCTTCTCCGCGGCGAGAGCCTTCTTGCCCTTCGGGACGACTGACAGGAGGAGCCGCCCGTCGTCGCGAAGGTACTTCGTCGCCGCCGCCTGGAGATCCTTCGGGTCGAGCGAGGTGTAACGGGCGAGGTCTTCGGCGAAGTAGTCCGGCCTCCCCGCGTAGAACTCGTAAGCGTTCAGCCGGTCGGCCTTTCCGCCGAAGCCGCCGACGCGCTCCATCGCGCCGTAGAAGGCGGACTCGATCTGGTTCACGGCCCGCTCGACCTCCCGCGCGGAGGGTGACTCGCTCTTGACCTTCGCGAGCTCCTCGCCGACGAGCTTTTCGATTTCCGTCAGGTCGCGCCCTTCGCGCGCCGTGACGATCAGGATGAAGGCGGAGCCGAGGGGCCCGGAGTTCTGGAACGCCGACACGTCCTGCGCGATCTGCAGGTCGTAGACGAGCCGCTTGTAGAGGCGCGAGTTCTTTCCCGAAGCGAGCACGCGCGAAAGCACGTCGAG
>DASRPJ010000440.1:0-2756 GCA_035646435.1 Thermoanaerobaculia bacterium
TGCGATCCCTTCGACGTCTACTGCGCGCTCCGCGCGCTCAACCCCTCGCCGTACCTCTTCTATCTCGAGACGCGCGAAGCCGCGATCTTCGGCGCGTCGCCGGAGATGCTCGTGCGGTGCCGCGACGGGGTCGCGGAGACGTGCCCCATCGCGGGGACGATCCGGCGGGGCGCGGACCCGGAAGAGGACGACGCTCTCGCCGCGCACCTGCTTGCCGACCCGAAGGAGCGGGCGGAGCACGTCATGCTCGTCGACCTCGCCCGCAACGACCTCGGGCGGGTCTGCGAGATCGGGAGCGTCGAAGTGACGCGGTCCGCCGACGTCGAGCGTTACTCGCACGTCCAGCACCTCGTCTCCGAAGTCCGCGGCACGCTCGCGCCCGGCCGGAAGTCGACCGAGCTCCTCGCGTCGTGCTTCCCGGCCGGCACGCTCACGGGCGCGCCCAAGATCCGCGCGATGGAGTGGATCGACGAGCTCGAGTCCTGCCGGCGCGGAATCTACGGCGGAGCGGTCGGCTACCTCGACCGCTCGGGAAACCTCGACATGGCGATCGCGATCCGCACGGCGGTCGTCGAGGGCGGCGTGTGCCGGATCCAGGCGGGGGCCGGCATCGTCGCCGACTCGGTACCCGAAAACGAGTACCGCGAAGCCGAGGCGAAGGCCGAGGCGCTTTTCGAGGCGGTCCGCATCGCCCGCGAGCGGGGCGGGCCGACTCCGGACGAGACGTGATCTTTCTCGTCGACAACTACGACTCCTTCACCTGGAACCTCGTGCAGGCGGTCGGGAAGCTCGGGTTCCCGGTGGAAGTCGCGCGCAACGACCGCTTCGATCCGGAGGAGGTCGTTTCGCGCGGTCCGCAGGCCGTCATCGTTTCGCCGGGTCCGGGACGCCCGGAGAACGCGGGCCGATCCATGGAGCTGATCGGGGCGGCGGAGCGCGGGGGGATTCCCGTTCTCGGAGTCTGCCTCGGTCACCAGGCGATCGCCGCGCTGTACGGCGGCCGGGTCCTGCGCGCGCCGGCGCCCAGGCACGGAAAGAGCTCGCCGATCTTCCATGACGGCGGGGAGCTCTTCGAGGGCGTGCCGAGTCCGTTCGAGGGGGGGCGGTACCATTCGCTCGTCGTGAGCGAAGAGGGCCTGCCAAACGTTCTCCGCGTCACCGCGCGAAGCGCCGACCGGCTCGTCATGGCCCTCGCCCACCGGTCGAAACCCGTCTTCGGCGTGCAGTTCCACCCCGAGTCCGTGCTCACGCCGTCAGGGGAGAGGCTTCTCGCGAACTTTCTCGCTCGCCGCCTCCGCACGGAGCCTCTCGCCGGGGAAACGCCGTGACGCCCCACATCGCCGAGGCCCTGACGGTAATCGCGGCGCGCCGTCCGCTCTCTCGCGAGCTCGCGCACTCCGTCTTTCTGGACCTCATGGACGGCCAGGCGACAGAGGCGCAGAAGGGCGCCATCCTGATCGGTATCGCGACCCGCGGGGAGACGTCCGAGGAGATCGCCGGAGCGGTGGCCGCGCTCCGTGCCCGGATGCGCCGCGTCCAGACCCGCCGCGCGCCGCTCCTCGACACGTGCGGGCCGGGCGGGATCGGGCGCGATCTGTTCAACCTTTCCACTGCGACGGCCATCGTCGCCGCGGGCGCGGGAGCGGACGTCGCGAAGCACGGCAATCGGTCGATCTCCTCGCGCGTCGGGTCGGCGGACGTCCTCGCCGCCGCGGGCGTCGCAATCGACCTCGACCCCGACCGCGCCGGCCGCGTGCTCGACGAGATCGGCCTCGTCTTCCTCTTCGCGCCCGCGTTCCATCCCGCGATGAAAGAGCTCGGCACGGTGCGGCGGGAGCTCGGCGTTCGGACGATCTTCAACTCGCTCGGACCGCTCGCGAATCCGGCCGGCGCGACCCGGCAGATGATCGGCGTCGGCCGCCCCGAGCTCGTACCGCTGCTCGCGGAGGCGCTGGCGATGCTCGGCTCGGAGCGCGCCGTCGTCTTCCACTCGGCCGACGGGATGGACGAGCTCATACCGGGAGTCCCCGCTACGGGGATCGAGGTGCGCGAAGGCTGGACGCGGCCGTGGAAGTACGACCCCGCCGAGGTCCGTCAGGCCGCGGTCGATCCGGCCGGGCTCGCCGGGGGAGACGCACCATCGAATGCGGCGATGTTGAACGCGCTCCTCGAGGGGGAAGCGGGACCGCGGCGGGAGGCCGTCCTTTTGAACTCGGCGCTCGCGCTCGTCGTCGCGGATCTCGCCCGGGACCTCGGCGAGGGCTACGACCGGGCGCGAACGGCCTTGGACGACGGCCGCGCGCTCGACTCCTTCCGCAAGTTGAAGGCCGCGGGAGCCCCGCCTTGAGCGGGGTGCTCGACCGGATCCTCGCGGACAAGCGGCTGCGGCTCGCTCGCGGCGAGTACACCGCGACCGCGCCCGCGGCCCGCACGAGCGACGGCGGCCGATTCGTCGCTTCTCTTCTCGAGCCCGGGGTGCGAATCGTCGCCGAGTTCAAGGCGAGTTCCCCCTCGTCGGGCGAGATCGTCTCCGGCGCCGACGGAAAGCTCGAGACGTTCGCCCTCGCCTACCGCCGCGGGCACGCCGCCGCGATCTCCGTCGTCTCCGAGCAGGACCACTTCGGGGGGAGATCGGAGTGGGTGACGAGGGCGAAGCGGATCTCGGGCCTTCCGGTCCTCATGAAGGATTTCGTCGTGTCGGAACGCCAGCTCGATTTCGCGCTGTCGCTCGGCGCCGACGCGGTTCTTCTCATCGT
>DASRPJ010000441.1:0-6117 GCA_035646435.1 Thermoanaerobaculia bacterium
CGTCGTATGCGAGCACCGGCCTCGGCGCCGCGACGACCTACTCCTACCGCGTCCGGGCGTACAACTCCACGGGGGACTCGGGCTACTCCAATAGCGCTTCGGCGACGACCTCCGCCGCTTCCGGTAACCGCTTCTCGAGACGCCACGGGGACACGGTCGATGACCGCGGACAGGCAGTCGCGGTGGATGGCGCCGGCAACGTCGTGGTGACGGGTCACCTGGACGGGGTGACGGATCTCGGCGCTGGACTGATCTCGAGCTTCGTCCACCCCGCCATGGGTCCGACCGTGGACGTCGTGATCGCGGAATACAGCTCCTCCGGCGCTCATCTCTGGTCTCGCGTCATCGGCTCCGACGGAGCCGAAGAGGGCAAAGGCATCGCAACGGACTCGACCGGCAACGTGCTGGTGACCGGGTACCAGGGCAGCTACGCGGTCGACTACGGCGGTGGACCCCAGTACAACCGCGGCGGCTATGACGTGTTCATGGCCAAGTACTCGTCGGCCGGCTCGTGGGTCTGGTCGAGGACGGTCGGCGGCGGCGGCTACGACCAGGGCACCGGGATCGCGGCCGACGATGCCGGCAACGTCGTCGTGACGGGCCACCTGGGAGCTTCCTCCATGGGCGCCGACTTCGGCGGCGGGGCTCTCGTGAGCGCCGGGAACAACGACGTTTTCGTCGTGAAGTACTCCGCCACCGGAGTCCACGTCTGGTCGAAGCGTCTGGGTTCGACGGGCAACGACGCCGGCATGGCGATCGGCGCCGATTCGTCGGGCAACGTGTTCGTCGCGGGGACCTTCGAGGGCACCGTGGACTTCGGCGCTGGTCCCGTGTCGAGCGCGGGCCTCCGGGACGTCTTCCTGGTCAAATTCACCCCCGCGGGACAACTCGCGTGGGCCAAGCGCTTCGGCGGCACCGGCGACGACGTCGCGAACGGTCTCGCCGTCGATTCGATGTCCAACGTCGTGGTGTCGGGCAAGTTCCAGAGCTCGGTTGGATTCGGAGGCGCGCTCCTGACGTCGGCCGGCGGAGACGATGTCTTCGTGGCCAAGCTCGACGGTCCGACGGGCAATCACCTGTGGTCAAAGCGGTTTGGCAGCACGGGCGGCGACATCTCGACCGGCGTCGCGGTAGACGGAAACGACAACGTTGTCGTGGGCGGCTACTACGCGGGCGCGGTCGACTTCGGCGGCGGAGCACTGCAAGCGCTGGGGATCGACGTGTTCGCGGTGAAGTACTCCTCGGCCGGCGCCCATGTCTGGTCGCGACGGTTCGGAGGCGCCAACACGCAGATCTGTGATGGGGTCGCGGCGGCCGGCAACGGCGACGTGATCGTGACCGGCTTCTTCTTCGACACCATCGACTTCGGAACCGGAGCGATGACGACAGTCGGAGGCTACGACGGCTTCCTCGCCGGAGTGGGGCCGTAGGACACACAAACCGAGGAGCGGATGAACCTGCTGTCATGCCTCGGGCAGGCTCTAACAGGTGACGGGCAACGGTTCGGCGGCGGTTACACTGCCGCCGAACCTTTCTCTTATTTTCAGTATTGAGAGGATTCGCGCGTCGCGGACCAGGTCCGAGACGAGCGTAACCCCTCCAGGACAAAGGTCGCATATGTCCAAACCACGTCCCCACCCCGCGTCGCGGCTCACGCGGTCCGCCGTGCCGGCCTTTCTTGGCCTTCTCCTCTCCGGTTCCGTGGCGAACGCCCTTCCTCCCGCGCCGGCGACCGGGTTTTTCACCGTAACTCCTTGCCGGGTCGCCGATACCCGCAACGCCGCGGGTCCGTGGGGCGGCCCGGCGCTCGCTGCAAACACCGACCGAAACTTCATCGTCGCGGGGATCTGCGGGATTCCGGCCTCCGCGGACGCGGTCTCTCTGAACGTCACCGTGGTCAGCCCGACCGCGGCCGGAGCCCTCCGAATCTATCCGGGAGGCTATGCGTTCCCCCTCGCATCGGCGATCAACTACCGGCCCGGACAGACCCGGGCCAACAACGGAAGCTATGCCCTCGGCTCTGGAAGCCTGGGGATCCGCTGCGATCAGGTCTCCGGTACGACTCACGTCATCATCGACGTGAGCGGTTACTACGAGACGGGCGCGGCTCCGCCGCCGCCGCCTCCTCCTCCCCCGCCTCCGGGCAGCGCCCGGTGGTCGAAGCGATACGGCGACACGGCGGACGACCGGGGCCAGGCGGTAGCGGTCGACGCCTGGGGAAACGTGACCATCACCGGGCACCTGGACGGGGCCACGGACTTCGGCGGCGGCAGGGTGTCGAGCTACGTGCACGCCTCGATGGGTCCGACGGTCGACGTCGTCGTGGCCGCCTACACCGCCTCCGGCGCCTATCGGTGGGCGCGGGTGATCGGGTCCGACAGCGCCGAAGAGGGAAAGGGAATCGCGACGGACTCCGCGGGCAACGTTTTAGTGACGGGTAATCAGAGCAGCTACGCGGTCGATTTCGGCGGGGGGGTGCAGTTCAGCCGGGGGGGCTACGATGCATTCGTCGCGAAGTATTCGTCGGCTGGTTCATGGGTCTGGTCCCGGACGGTCGGGGGAACGGGCTTCGACCAGGGCAATGCGGTCGCGGCCGACGCCTCCGGAAGCGTCTTCGTGACCGGGTACATGGGGGCTTCCTTGAGCGGAGCCGATCTGGGCGGCGGCCCTCTTTTCAGCGCAGGACAGTCCGACGCCTTCCTCGTCAAGTACTCCTCGACCGGCGCTCACCTCTGGTCCCGCCGCTTCGGGTCCACAGGAAACGACGCGGGCTGGGCGGCGGACGTCGACCTGATCGGAAACGTCCTGGTCGCCGGGACGTTTGAGGGCAGCGTCGACTTCGGCGGCGGGGCGCTTTCGAGCTCCGGCCTCCGAGACGTCTTCGTCGTGAAGTACACCTCCGGCGGACAGTTCGTCTGGGCGAAGAAGTTCGGCGGGTCCGGGGACGAGACGGTCTTCGGCCTCGCGGTCGACTCGGTCGGTGACGTCGCGCTCGCCGGAAAATTTCAGAACTCGATCAACTTCGGGGGCGGAAACCTGTCGAGCGCCGGGGGAGATGACGGGTTTGTGGCGAAAATCCTGGGAGCCTCCGGTGCCCACGTGTGGTCGAAGCGTTTCGGCGGCGCGAACGGCGACGTCGCCACCGGAGTCGACGTGGACGCCGCCAACAACGTCGTCGCGGCGGGCTACTTCTACGGATCGGTTGACTTCGGGGGCGGAGCGCTCCCGGGGCTCGGTACCGACGCCTTCGCCGCGAAGTACTCTCCGTCGGGCGGCTACGTCTGGTCTCGGCGGTACGGTTCGTCCGACAGCCAGATCGCCGACGGGGTTGCGGTCGCCGCGAACGGCGAGGTGACGCTCACGGGCTTCTTCAATGCGACGGTCGATTTCGGGACGGGCGCCCTCGGGAGCGTGGGAGCCTTCGACGCCTTTACCGCGAACATCGGTCCGTAGCGGAGAGCGGCTACCCCTCGCCACCGGAAATGAAAAGGCCGGGCGCTCGGCGCCCGGCCTGTCGTCTCTCAGAGGTCGAGTGCGTCAGTTCTTCGCGGGCTCGATCGCCGCTTTCTTCTCGGCCGCGGCGGCCGCGGGCTTCTCGGCGGCGACCGCGTCCAGCGCCTCCTTGAATGCGGCGACCGCCTGGGCCCCGCGGATCACGCGGAGGACCTTGATGGTGTCGTTCGGCTGCGTGAGGCCGATCACGGTCGTCGGCGTTCCCGTGATCCCGATCTTGTTCGCTTCGGCCATGTCCTTGCGGACATCGGCGGCGTACTTCCCGCTATCAAGGCAGGCCTGAAACTTCTTTGCGTCGACGCCGACCGCCTGGGCATGGACGGTCAGCTTGGCGGGCTCGAGCTCCTTCTGGTTCTCGAACAGCTTGTCGTGCATTTCCCAGAACTTGCCTTCCTCGCCGGCGCAATGAGCGGCTTCCGCGGCCTTGAAGGCATTCTTGTGGATCGACTCGAGAGGCAGGTCCCGGAAGACGTACTTGATCTTTCCGGTCTGGATGTACTCCTTGTCGATCGTCGGATAGGTGTCGCGAATGTGACGCGCGCAGAAGGGGCACTGGTACTCGGAGAATTCGACGACCGTCAGCTTGGCGTTCTTGTTCCCCTTGAAGGGCTCACCCGCCACGTTGATGATGGCGTCGAGGGCCTTGTCGGGACCGCCGGCCGCCGCGGCCGGACGCGCCGCCAGGAGCTTCTTGATCTCCTGAAGGTCCTTCTGGATCGCGTCCTGGCCCGCCTTGAGAGCCTGGATCTCCTGTTTCAACCCCGAGACGTCGTTGCCCGACTGGGCGGTGGCGGCAGACGCGGCGAGGATCCCCGCCACGATCAGCCCCGAAAGCACTGAGCCACTTCTGCTTCTCATTTTCCCCCCGTCATTGCTTGTGAACGTTTCCCGCCGGCTGCCCCCCTTGGACGCTCGGCCAGAGCTTCGAATGGTGTCGGTTCAGCAACTCGACGGCGGGGGGTTCGTATTCCCCGATCCGCCCCGAAGTGCCCCGGAAAGAGGGGGTAGCGGCGAGAGAGCTACGACTTCGGTCGGGGAGTCACCGGCGGACTCTCGCCCGCCAGGATCTTCAGGGCGAGGTCCCGGTAGGCCAGGGACTCGGCGTGGACGGCGCGGACGTCCACCTTCTCGGGCCAGGGACCGCAGCCCTCGTCCCGCGAACCGAGGTCCTGCCCCCGGGCCGCCTGATACTCCCCGAGGGTCTTGAAACGCTGGTCCCGGGGATAGGGGAAGAAATCCGCCAGAAACTGGTCGGGCCCCCGCTTCTCGAAGCAATTGCCGTCGGAGGCGTATTTGGAGTTCAGCGCGAGCAGCTGAGTCGCCCGGTTGTTGCCGACCCGGTTCGACCAGAGGGTCGCCGGCGCAACGTCCTCCAGGGCGATCCCGGCTTCGAGGTTGTCGAAGGTCACGTTCTCGAGCGCGACAGCGTTTCCCGACTGGCTGCCCCACCGCATTCCCTTCAGGTTTTCATAGGTCACGTTGCGGACCGCGGAACCATTCACGGAGCGGTCGGCGAAATAGACGCCCGAGTTCTCGTTGCGGAAGAGGGTGTTTCCATGAACCATCACGTTCGGCGCGTTGAAGACCCGGACACCCTGGCGGGAGCCGTAGGCGACGTTGAAGAACGCCGCTCCGTCGCCGGCGCCCCGGAAGAAGCTGATCCCCGCGTCCCCCATGTGGCGGAAGGTGAAACCGATCACGGTCACGAAGTGACGCTGCCCCAGGTAGAACCCGTTTCCGCGGTGAACGAGCTCGATCTCGTGCGTTCGAGGCGCCTTGCCGTCGCTCGTGTGGACGTAGAGGGTCCGCGCCTTCTCGTCGTAGAAGAAGGAGTAGGGCAGTCTTTCGACGACCTCGAGCTCGGAGAGCTTGTCGACGAGGTGCTCCTTCGCGGCGAACGCGCGCTTGTACCGGTATTGCGGCGAGTCCATCTCGACGACTTCGAGCACGCGAAGACCGGGGGCCCGAAGCGAATACACGCCGGGCCGCGACGTCGGAACGAAGAGCGTCTCGTCGACCGGATCGGCGCCGGTGACCACGACGCGGCCGGGAGGGTCTCCGGTGTATTTCCCGGCGTTGTCGGCGACGAAGGTGATTCGCGCGTCGGCGGTCCCGCTGTTGCGCAGGTCCACCCCGTCGCGGTAGAGGCCGGGTCCCACGTAGGCGGTGTCCCCCGCTTTCAGGTCCCGGAGCATCGAGAGGCGCTTCCACGCGGTCCTGGGCGAGAGTCCGTCGCTCGCATCGTTGCCGACCGTGTCCCGGACGTAGTAGGTCGCCGCGTGAGCGGGGCTTCCGCCCACCAACAACACGCCCGCGGTCAGGGCCGTCGAGACGCACCGCAGTCGCCGCGCGAAGCGCATGGGACGGCGAGCCTAGCAAAAGAAAAGGGGCGCCCGCAGGCGCCCCCCGAAAAGCTCCGGCGCCCTGGTCGGGCGCCGGTCGATCTTGAAACTATGGAGCTACCGGAATCGGCACGAAGATCTCGTTCTTGCGGGCCACGTTGCAGTCCTTCGGGCTGCCGGCTGCTCCCGGCGGCTGGAAGTCGAAGCACCCGTTGTCGAGATCCCGGTCGTGGCAGCTGTCGATCGCCTCGTCGCAGGAGCC
>DASRPJ010000442.1:0-2411 GCA_035646435.1 Thermoanaerobaculia bacterium
CCCGCGTGTTCAACGACGCCGGCGCGGCCGGCACCACCGGCTTCGGTTTGAACGCGTTGACCCCCGGCGAGGCGATCCAGCCCGGCCATCGCGGGGTCCTGACGATTCCGTCGGACCTGACGAACTTCCGGATGAACATCGGGGTTCGCACGCTCGCGGCGGACGTCCTGATGACGCTGACGGTCCGGGACGCCGCGGGCGGAGTCGCGGCCGTGCTCCCCAGGTTCTTTCGCGGGACGTACCACGAGCAGCAGGCGGCGAGCGTGTTCCTGAACGGATTGCCGCTTCCCCCGGGCGGGTCGATCACCGCGCTCGTCGAGGTGGGCCGCGCGATCGTCTACGGCGCGACGGTCGATAACCGCACAGGAGACCCGAGCCTCCAGCTCGCGGCACCCGTACCGTAGGGGTCAGGCCTGAATTCAGGTCAGGGCTGAATTCAGGTCAGACCCTGACTGTGGATCAGTCGTTTCGCTCGGGGCGTTCCTTGTGACCGGGTCGGTGCGGTTTCTCGAGGGTGCCGGCGGGGCCGCGGCGGTGCTCCGGCTTCAGGGATTCCTCCCGTTGTTCGTCGGGTGAGTGGCGTGAAGGGGCCGGCTCGCGCGCTCCGCCTTTGGGGCCGGGCTGTCGGTTCGCGCGCTCGGTCTCTTCCGCGGTCGCGGGCGTTGGGTCGTTCGTCGTCATGCCGGCCGACTCGCAAACCCCGCGCCAATCGCGTATAAATCGTCGATGGCGACAGTCGAGAGCCCCCGCCAGACGGGCGTGATCGCCGCCCAGCGCACCGAGGAATTGCTCGGTTTCCTGGCGGAGCGGGTCCTCGTCCTGGACGGCGCGACGGGCACCGGGGTGCAGGCGCGGGACCTCTCGGCGGCGGACTTCGGCGGCCCGGAGTACGAGGGGTGCAACGAGAACCTCGTCTTCACCCGGCCCGACGTCGTCGCCGACCTCCACGCGAGCTACTTCGACGCCGGCGCCGACATGGTCGAGACGAACACGTTCGGTGGAACCCCGCTCGTGCTCGCGGAGTACGGCCTCGCCGACAGGGCCTTCGACCTGAACCGCGAGGCGGCGCGGATCGCACGGGCCGTCGCGGAGCGTTTCCGGCATCCCGACCGCCCGCGCTTCGTCGCGGGCTCGATGGGCCCGACGACACGGTCGATCACCGTGACGGGCGGCGTCACGTTCGAGGAGATGATCGGGCACTACCGCGTGCAGGCGCTCGGGCTGCTGGAAGGCGGCTCCGACGTCCTTGTTCTCGAGACGACCCAGGACACCCGCAACGCGAAGGCCGGCCTGATCGGCATCGAGAAGGCGTTCGGCGAGGTCGGCTGGCGCGTGCCCGTCATGCTCTCCGCGACGATCGAGCCGATGGGGACGATGCTCGCGGGCCAGACGATCGAGGCGTTCTACGCGTCGGTGATGCACATGCCGCTCCTCTCGGTGGGCCTGAACTGCGGCACCGGTCCCGAGTTCATGACGAGCCACATCCGCAGCCTCGCGGCGCTCGCGCGCACGCGCGTGTCGTGCTACCCGAACGCGGGGCTGCCCGACGAGGACGGGCTCTACAGCGAGAGCCCGGAGAAGATCGCGTCGGTGCTCTCGCGGTTCCTCGACCAGGGCCTCGTGGACATCGTCGGCGGCTGCTGCGGCACGACGCCCGCCCACGTGAAGGCGCTCGCCGCGGCTGCTGCCGGGCGCAAGCCGCGCCGCATCCCGGAGGACCGCCGCACGCTCGTCTCCGGCATCGACATGCTCGAGATCAACGAGGACAACCGCCCCGTTCTCGTCGGCGAACGCACGAACGTCCTCGGCAGCCGGAAGTTCAAACGCCTGATCGCCGCGGGGGAGTTCGAAGCCGCCGCCGAGATCGCGCGCGCGCAGGTGAAAAACGGCGCGCAGGTCATCGACGTGTGCCTCCAGGATCCGGACCGCGACGAGGCCGCCGACGTCAATGCGTTCCTGGAGCGCGCGACCCGGATGGTCAAGGCGCCTCTCATGCTCGATTCGACCGACGCGAAGGTGCTCGAGCTCGGGCTCGTCTGGAGCCAGGGCAAGTCGGTCATCAACTCGATCAACCTGGAGGACGGGGAGGAGCGCTTCCGCTCCGTCGTGCCGCTCGCGCAGAAGTACGGCGCCGCGCTCGTCGTCGGCACGATCGACGAGGACCCCGTCCACGGCATGGGCGTGACGCGGGAGCGCAAGCTCGAGATCGCGCGCCGGAGCTACACGCTGCTGACCGAGAAATACGAGATCCCGGCGGAAGACCTCATCTTCGACCCGCTCGTGTTTCCGTGCGGCACCGGGGACGAGAAGTACGTGGGGAGCGCGGCGGAAACGATCGAAGGCATCCGCGCGATCAAGGCGGAGTTCCCGCAGTGCAAGACGATCCTCGGGATCTCCAACGTCAGCTTCGG
>DASRPJ010000443.1:0-5911 GCA_035646435.1 Thermoanaerobaculia bacterium
GCGGCGCTCATCGCGAAGAGGTCCGCTCCGACGTCCACGGCGCGGAAGAGGAGGGCCTGGCGCTTCTCGAGCTTGGGGCCGTGCTTCGCCATGAGGTGGAAGATCGACCGCGACAGCCGGCGCGTGGTCCGCTCGAGGTACCGCACGTGCTTCGAGAGCGGCCCGAAGTCGTTGAACCGCGGCCAGCGGCCCCAGCCGGCCCAGCGCGTGGGGTACCAGGTCGAGTAGAAGCCGACGAAGCGCGGCAGGGCGGCCATGCGCTCCTTCCGCGAAAGCTTCTTGTCGAAGAGGTCCGCCGCGACGGCAAGGTGGCGGTCGAGCGCCTCTCGGGCGATGAAGAGCCGCATGATCTCGGAAGATCCCTCGAAGATCAGGTTGATCCGGAAGTCCCGCATCATCCGTTCGACGGCGATCGGCGGCTCGCCGCGGGCGCGGAGCGAGTCCGCGGTCTCGTAGCCGCGGCCGCCGCGGATCTGCATGGTGCGGTCGACGATCTTCCACCCCTCTTCGGAGTTCCACATCTTCGCGACCGCGGCTTCGAGGCGGATGTCGCGGTCGCCCTGGTCCGCCATCCCGGAGGCGAGGTCACTGATCGCTTCCATCGCGAACGTCGTCGCCGCCATTTCGGCGAGCAGCTGCGCGATCGCGTCGTGACGGCCGATCGGCTGGCCCCACTGCACGCGCTCGTTCGCCCAGACGCGGCAGATCTCGAGCGCGCGCTTGGCGCCCGCGGCGCAGCTCGCCGGCAGCGTGAGCCGGCCGGTGTTCAGGGTGACGAGCGCGAGCTTCAGACCTCGCCCCTCCGCGAGGAGGAGGTTCTCCTTCGGCACTTTCACGTTGGTGAAGCGGATGACGCCGTTCTCGATCGCCTTCAGGCCCATGAAGTGGCACCGATGGACGACCTCGACTCCGGGCATGTCGCGCTCGACGATGAACGCCGAGATCTTCTTCGAGTCCGGGTGCCGCGCCATGACGACGTACAGCTCGGCGATCGTTCCGTTCGTGCACCAGAGCTTTTCGCCGTTTAGAACGTAGTCCCCTTCCGGCGTCTTCTCGGCGGTCGTCGAGAGGTTCGCGGGATCGGACCCGACCTGCGGCTCGGTCAGCGCGAACGCGGACACCGCGCCGCGCGCGAGGCGCGGAAAGAACTTCTTCTTCTGCTCCGGGGTGCCGAAGAGCTTCAACGGCTGGGGCAGGCCGATCGACTGGTGCGCTGAAAGGAGCGTCGTGAGGTTCCCGTCCTGGCTCGTGACGAGCTTGATCGCTTCGGTGTACTCGCGCTGCGAGAATCCGAGGCCGCCGTACTCCCTGGGGATCTTGATCCCGAAGGCGCCCAGCTCCGCGAGCCGCTTGATCACGTGGGACGGGATCTTTCCCTCGCGGTCGATCCGGTCCGAGTCCACCTCGTCGACGAGGAGCCTCTCGAGCCGCTCCATGAACGCGCGAAACTCCGGGCGGTCGAGCGGGGCTTCGGGGAAAGGCGAGACCAGGTCGAGACGGAAGTTTCCGAGGAAGATCTCTTTCAGAAAGGACGGCGCCCGCCACTCTGTCTCGCGCGCGTCCTCGGCGACCCTGCGGGAATCGGCCTCGGCGACGGCGCGCGGCTTCCGGGTCTCTCGGGCCATCGGAAAACTTTACCTGATATCGCGATATCTTGACCGGTTCCCGGCGGCCGCAGATGAACAAATACCTGTCCTACGACGAAGAGCGCGCCCCCAGGGTGCGCGCGATGTTCAGCCGTCTCGCGGCGCGGTACGACCTCGTCAACGACGTCATGAGCTTCGGGATGCACCGGCGCTGGAAGCGGGACGCCGTCCGCCTGGCTCTCCGGGGCCTCCCGCGTTCCGTCCGCGTCCTCGACCTCTGCTGCGGGACGGGGGACATGTGTTTCCTGGCCGCGGAGATGGGGGCGACACGGATCGTGGGCGCCGACTTCACGCTGCCGATGCTGTCGGTCGGGCGCCGGCGAGCCGCCGAGTCCCGGCGTCCCGACTTCGTCGCCGCCGACGCGCTGCAACTCCCCTTCGCCGACGCGAGCTTCGATGCGATCACCGTCGGCTACGGGCTGCGTAACGTCGCCGACCCGCGGGCGGCGCTCGCCGAGATGCGGCGGGTGCTCGCCCCCGGCGGCCGCGCCGTCGTGCTCGACTTCGGCAAGCCCGAGAACCGGGTCGCGAGCGCGCTCTACTTCGGTTACTTGAAGACGATGATGCCCGCGGTCGGCTGGATCTTCCACGGCGACCCGGAGACCTACCTCTACATCCCCGCTTCGCTCGAGCGCTATCCGGCGCAACGCGGCGTCGAGGCGATGATGCGGGAGGCCGGTTTCGGGAACGTCCGGTACGAAGACCGGCTCCTCGGCACGATGGGGTTGAACGTCGGAGAAGCTCCTCGGGTCGAATAGAGTCAGCGTGGGCGAAGCGTAGGATCCGCGGCTTTTCAGTCGGGGGATTCCTCGGCCTCCGGCCTCGGAATGACACCGGAAAGGATTCCATGGCACACCAGTACATCTTCACGATGGTCAACCTGCGGAAGGTCGTCCCGCCGCAGCGGGAGATCCTCCGCGGGATCTGGCTGTCGTTCCTCCCGGGCGCCAAGATCGGCGTCCTCGGCGCGAACGGAGCGGGCAAGTCCACGCTCCTCCGGATCATGGCGGGCGTCGACCACGACTTCGCGGGGGACGCGAGGCCGGCCGAGGGAACCCGCATCGGCTACCTCTCGCAGGACCCGCGCCTCGATCCGTCGAAGAACGTTCTCGGGAACGTCGAAGAAGCCGTCGCCTCGACACGCGCCCTTCTTCACCGATTCGACGAGCTGAACGAGAAGCTCGCCTCGGACCTGTCGGAGGCGGAGAGCGACAAGCTCATGGCCGAGTACCAGCGGGTGCAGGACGCGATCGAAGCGTCCAACGCGTGGGAGCTCGACCGGCAGCTCGAGGTCGCGATGGACGCGCTGCGGCTTCCGCCCGGCGAGGCGGACGTCGCAACCCTCTCGGGCGGCGAGCGCCGCCGCGTCGCGCTCTGCAAGGTGCTCCTCGAGCGACCCGACCTCCTCCTCCTCGACGAGCCGACCAATCACCTCGACGCCGAGTCCGTCGCGTGGCTCGAGCGGCACCTCGCGGAGTTCCCCGGCACGGTCGTCGCCGTCACCCACGACCGGTACTTTCTCGACAACGTCGCGGGCTGGATCCTAGAGCTCGACCGCGGCGCGGGTATTCCGTGGGAGGGGAACTACTCGAGCTGGCTCGCGCAGAAGGAGGCGCGCCTCGGGGTCGAGGAGAAGCAGGAGTCCGCGAGGCGCCGCACGCTGCAGCGGGAGCTCGAGTGGGTCCGGATGGCCCCGCGCGCGCGCCACGCGAAGAGCAAGGCGCGCCTCGAGCGGTACGAGTCGCTCCTCGCCGAGAGCCCGGAGACTCGCAACGACACTCAGGAGATCTTCATCCCTCCCGGGCCGCGGCTCGGCGACGTCGTCGTCCGCGCGGAAGGGGTTCGGAAGGCGTACGGGGACCGGCTGCTGATGGAGGACCTCTCCTTCGATCTGCCGCGCGGCGGAATCGTCGGAGTGATCGGACCGAACGGCGCGGGCAAGACGACGCTCTTCAAGATGATCGTCGGGAACGAGAAGCCGGACGGCGGGACGCTCAAGGTGGGAGACACGGTCATCCCCTCGTACGTGGACCAGGACCGCGATCGGCCCGAGCCGGGCAAGACCGTGTTCGACGAGATCTCGGGAGGCGAAGACAAGATCGTTCTCGGCAAGCGCGAGATCCCGGCGCGCGCCTACGTGTCCATGTACAACTTCAAGGGGGCGGACCAGCAGAAGCGCGTGGCGGACCTGTCCGGCGGAGAGATGAACCGGCTGCACCTCGCGCGGACGCTGAAGCGCGGGGGGAACCTGCTGCTGTTGGACGAGCCGACCAACGACCTCGACGTCGACACGCTCCGGGCCCTCGAGGAAGCGCTCGTGAACTTCGGCGGCTGCGCCGTCGTCATCAGCCACGACCGGTGGTTCCTCGACCGGATCGTCACGCACGTCCTCGCGTTCGAAGGCGAGAGCCGGACCGTGTGGTTCGAGGGGAACTACCAGGAGTACGAGGCGGACCGCAAGCGCCGGCTCGGCCTCGACGCGGAGCAGCCGCACCGGATCAAATACAAGCGGCTGGCGACGCCCTAACCGGTCGTTCGGCTCACCGCCGGCTCGCCAGGACGAGTCCCGTCCCCACCAGGGCGACCAGCGCGAGAACGGGACCGAAGCGGAAGCGCCGGCGCGGAACGCGCGGCTCTCCGAGGCTGCTCGCCCACTCGTTCGCCATGGACAGCCCCTTGTTCAGGAGGACGTCGAGGAACTCGGTGCCCTCGCGGCGCGCTTCGCCGTAGAGCCGGCGGCCGCGCTCGACCGCTTCTTCGCGCATGGCGTCGAGCTCCGCGCGGGACTTCTTCACGTTTTCCTTGAGCGTGTCCTCCGACTCACCGAGGTAGTCGTCCGCCGCGAACTTGCGCTTGCGGAGGCTCTCGAGGGCGATCGGTATGGCGACGCGGGTCATGAGCGGAATGACCACCGGACCGAGCGCGCGCATCGTCTGACGGGAAAGGCTTCGAGCCATGATGTTCTCCTCCGTTGCGCCCTTACACAGCAGATTCCATGCCGGCAATCGGCAACAATGAGGGGGTGAAAACCCTCGCCGGCTGGCTTCTCGTGATGGGGTCCGGTCTTCACCTGGCGTTTTCCGCCCCGTCGCTCCCCGTCGAGAAAACGCCCACCGCGCCCGGGGCGGTCGAGGCCGTCGTGCTCGGGATCGCGCAGGACGGGGGGGTGCCCCACCTCGGGTGCCGGCAGCCGCTCTGTGTCCGCGCCCGGCGGAATCCCTCCGAGGCGCGACGGGTCGCGTCGCTCGGCCTCGTGGACCGGGCCGGCGGCCGCCGCTTCGTGGTGGACGCCACGCCCGATTTCGCGGCACAGGTCGAAGCGCTCGGCGGAATCCCGGACGGCATCCTGCTGACCCACGCGCACATCGGTCACTACCTCGGCCTGGCCCAGCTCGGCCGAGAGGTCCTGGGCGCGAAGCGGATCCCCGTCTATTGCACCCCCTCCATGGCGCGATTCCTGAAGGAGAACGGACCGTGGAAGCGGCTCGTGGCCCTCGAGAACATCGACGTTCGCGAGGTCGAACCGGGGAAGAAGTTCGAGCTCACGCCTTTACTCTCGGCGACGGCAATCCGGGTCCCGCACCGGGACGAAGAATCCGACACGGTCGCTTACATCGTGGCGGGTCCGCGGCGCGAGCTCCTCTGGCTTCCGGACATCGACAAGTGGGAGAAGTGGGATCACTCGATCGAACGCCTCGTCGCCGAGAGGCGCCTCCTCGCGTTCGTCGACGGGACGTTTTTTTCCGCGGACGAGATTCCCGGTCGCGCGATCCGCGACATACCGCACCCTCTCGTCTCGGAAACCATCTCGCGGTTCGGAAAGGCGCCGCCGGCGCCGGCGAGGGTCTTCTTCGTGCACCTGAACCACACGAACCGGCTGCTCTGGGACGCGCGGGCCCGGAGAGAGGTCGAGAGCCGAGGCTTCGGAATCGCCGAGCAGGGTTCCCGGTTCCCACTCTGACTCCATGACTGAACCCGCGCCTGCCCCGACTCCCTCTCCCGTCCTCTCGTGGACGGCGACGACGACGCGCCACCGTCCGCCCTGGCCGGAGGGCTACTGGAAGACGGTGGTGTGGCGCGGCTTGCGCCTGCGGTGCCCCGTCTGCGGTCGCGGAAAGCTCTTCGCCACCTATTTCCGGATGAAGGACGTCTGCGACGTCTGCGGCGTCGGATTTTCGCGGGAGCACGGACAGTGGGTGGGCTCGCTCGACATCAACACGCTCCTGACCGCGATCGTGCTCATGGCCGGCGTCGGGTTCGGCCCG
>DASRPJ010000444.1:0-6878 GCA_035646435.1 Thermoanaerobaculia bacterium
GGACACGACGCCGTCGGGGCGACCGTCCTCGTTGGTGTCGGCGGGGAGGAAGGACCAGATGAGGGTGCCGTTCCTCCGGTAGGCGCGCACCTCGCCGGCGCCGTTTGCATCGAAGGTCGACCCGCAGGCGACCACCACGTCGGGGAAACCGTCTCCATCCACGTCCCCGATCGAGGGGCTCGCTCCGATTTCCGCCGGCATCGTGATCGGCCAGCCCGGCACGACGGCTCCGTTCGCCCGCAGGACGTACACGCGGCCATTCGCCGTCCCGACGACGATTTCCTTTACTCCGTCGTTGTCGAGATCGCCCACCGCCGGATGGCTCGCCCGCACCGCGCCGGCACCCATCAATCTCACCGGCCAGCCGGGGCGCAGCGGCGGCGTGTTTTGGGCGAGCAGGCTGGACCCGCCGATGGATACGGCGCAGACGAGCACGGCCAGCCGGACAGGCTGCCGCCCGAAGCGGGGGCAGGACCAACCAGCCACTACTGGAAGTACCCGCTGACGTCGATGACCACGTGGACCGATCCCGGCGGCTGAGCGCACACGACTCCGAGAGCACCGTCCGCGCCGAGCCCCAGGATCGCGTTGTTGGCGCGCGAGCGGCCCGCTGCGTAATTGACGGACGACACCGAGGGCGCGCCTCCCCGCGTGAAGAACCGAAGGTCTCCCGACTCCGTCGGGTCGAGCACCGTCACGTTTGCCGCGATCGCCTTCGCTCCCGCCGGAATTCCGCAGCGGCCGGCCAGCGGAAAGAAGAGCTCTTTGCCCGCGGTCAACGGCGAGGGACCGGTCGACCCCTCCGGCCGTCGAGAGTCGAAGACCCGGCACGGCGTCAACGTGTAAAAGGACGAGGGCGAAAAAGTCCAGCGCGCGGAGGTCTTCTGCCCCGTGTCCATCGCGACGACGATCGACACCGATCGGGCGTCGGGGCCTGCGGAAACGGCAAACGCCTGCTGACCGCGCGGCCAGGCGAGCCACTGGCGGCTCGCGCGCGCCCTCTCCCTGCCCGACTCGTCAGTCGAATTAATCATCATTCGGTACCCTAGGGGGGGATACAGAAAACGGGGGAGATCGCCGGTCCATTCCAGTTTCACCCGAACTCGACGTTCGCCGTCGGACTTCGAAAGGAGTCGGAGATGGGGCTGCACGACGTCGGGACGCCTGATTTCTTCCCGGCGGACTTCCACGACGAAATCGTCGCCGCATTCGTGGAGAACGCGGAAACCGGGCGTCGTTTCGAAAACCCGACGCGAGAGCGCGAAAGGGTACAGACGGCGATGAACCACGACGCGGTCAATCGGGAGCATCCGGAGAAAACGGAGCGACTCGGTCGACGGAAAGGTCGAGACCCCCACCGACAGGGCGCCATAACCGGGCGGCTGGTAGCCGCTCGTCCCGTTTACGATGCGTCTCCAGTGAATCGTGGAATAGAAGACCTGCTTGTAGGGGACGACGTCCCACGGCTCGCGCGGCCCGGGCCCTACCCCCATTGGGAGCTCGATGAGCTGCTTCGCGCCGGGGTCGTGGGCGAGCCAGCGGTAGACGTGCGGGGCGTCCGCACCGACTTCGATCCGCTCGAGCGGACCGACCGGTATTCGAGGAGTTCGCTCGACGACCGCCAGAAGACCCGCCGCTCCGACGATTCCTGCCGCAACGAGGGTCGAGCCCCGCGCTCGAAGCAGTGTGTGAATCGTCGCGAGACCGAGCACCGCGAGTCCGACGACCGCGATGTCGACCAGAATGGAGAAGCGGACGGTTGCGCGAATCCCATCGAGACCGGGAAGCCGATGAAGCCAGTAGAAGGGGAGATGGACGCGCTTCCCCGCGATCGTCCTCCACGCCCCGAGGGATAGGGTGAAAGCGACTGCCCCAAGGGCGAAGAAGTAGAGCGCCGCGAAACGATGGCGCGCTTGCGGACGGAAACGTTTCGCTGCAGCCACCAGACCGATGACCGCGAGGACGAGCGTCGCCACGCCGAGATACGTGCTCCCCCCCGGAGGGAAACCGAGAGCGGCGGATATCTTGGCGGCGACACTGCCCGGGTAGGGGCGGAAGTAGAACCGGATGCCCGCCCAATTGACGACGTTGTCCTCGAGCGACCGCACGAACCCGAGCTGGTTCCGGAGCTTCCAGTACGGCAGCATGAAAGGCACGAAGAGCACGCCCACCACCGCGAGACCGGGCAGCAACCTTCGCGACGCCTCCACGACGCGGCGCGTTCCGAAAGCGGATGGAGATAGAGCCGCGACCAGGCCCGCGCAGAGGAGCGCCATGATCGCGAGGTAGAAGCTCGTGAGCATCTCGAACAGAAGAGCTCCCAGAAAAGCGATCTGAAAAGCCCTCCGTCCGGTCTCGAGGTACCGCCAGAGGGCGTAGATCAGAAGAGGGATGCCCCAGGAGTGGAGCATCTGGATGTGCCCGAGCTGCGGAAAGCGCACCGGGGCGAGCGCCACGAGCACGGCTCCGAAAGCGGCTGCCAGAGGATCGCCCGAAGCGTGTCGAAAGAGCAGAAACGCCGCAATTCCGAGCGCCAGGAAGGCCGTGAGAAACGAGAAGTTCTGAACCGCGACCGGGTTGTCCGTGAAGAGGCGCGCCGGCGACGCCAGCATCGCCGGACCGAAGATGTGCTCCGAGTACGCGAGGGTGTCGGAGAAGGGGTGAAAGATGTTGGCCTGAAACAGCCGGAGAGGGTCACCGAGAATTTGGTGCTGGTTCCACGCGATGATCCACGCGGTCAGGAGGGGGTCGCCGCGGTCGCTGACCCCTTCCCGAATCCGGAGCGCATACCCGGAGACACCCCAGCCGATGACGGCGACGGCGAGAACGAGGAGAACCGCGGAGCGGCGTCGATGCCCGGGGATCTCCTCCCCGATCACCGAGCCGCTGCGCCCGAACGGTTTACTGGAAGTAGCCAGTCACGTCGATTATGAGGTGGAGGCTTCCGGTGGAGATCCCGGCGAAGGCCGAGACGTGGAAGTTCGCGTCCGCCGCCAACGGGACGATCGCCCCATTCGCGATCGCGAGATCGCCGCCGACGTAGTTGAGAGTCGAGACGAACGGCTGCGGCGTGTTGTAGGGCCAGAACGAGAGATGGCCGGTGGACGTCGGCTGGACGACCGTGACGTTCAAAGCGGCCGCCTTTGCGGTCGTTGGGACGCCACAGAGACCCGCGATCGGGAAGTTCCTCTGGCTGAGAGCCGGCATGACCGGTCCGCCGGTGCCCTGGGCGTTCGGCGCGTTCCGCGTGTCCACGATCCGGCAAGGCGTGACCGAGTAAAACTGGAACGGACCGGCCGCTGAGGCCGTCGAGACCGCCAGGATCGAGGCGGCCGCTCCGAGGAACAGGGAACGGACGAAGGGGGACTTGGTCATCTCGGGCTCCTATTGGTAATAGCCGTTCACGTCGATTATAGCGTGGACGCTTCCGGAAGATTGTTCACAACGAATCGTCAGGGCTCCTCCATTCCCCAGTTGGGGCAGGGAGTTGTTGGCGCGGGTCTGGGCCCCCCGGTAGTTGATGGTCGTCGCCGTCGGGGTCGCGATTCCGGTGGGAAAGAGCTTCAACAATCCAGCGGCCGTTCCCGCGGTCACCGTCAAGTTGGCGGACAGAGCCTTGGCGGTGGGCGGGATCCCGCACTGTCCGCCGACGGTGAACGTCCGTTGAGTGTTGGCGGCCAGAGCGGGGCCTCCTAACGGACCGGCGGGATGGCGGGTGTCCAGGACCCGGCAGGGAGTCAAAGTGTAGAAGCTCGCTGCCGCCGCTGGCGGGGGCGGGGCGTCGGGCACCGTCGTCAGACACGCGACCGCGTTGATGCGGGGAAGCATCTCCTCGTTGATG
This sequence comes from Thermoanaerobaculia bacterium, assembly GCA_035646435.1. Taxonomy (GTDB): domain Bacteria; phylum Acidobacteriota; class Thermoanaerobaculia; order UBA5066; family Gp7-AA6; genus Gp7-AA6. Next base: position 3,842 of record DASRPJ010000444.1, read on the forward strand.
CAGCGCTCGTGGAAGCGCAGATCGAGGTTGGCGAAGCCGCCCGGCAGGAGGTGGCAGTAGCTCATCAAGGTTCCGCCGAGCGGGCCCGGGTTGACCGTCGAGCCCGAGTAGCATCCGCCCTCGTTCCCGTGGCACTTGTCGATCGGCGGGCTGAAGCAGTGGGTGTGCGGCGATCCGAAGATGTGGCCCATCTCGTGCGCCGAGCCGACGAGGTCCCAGAGGCCGGAGGGATAGTTTCCGGCGATCTGGACGACGCCGTAGGCGCCTCCCCAGTGTCCGCCCTGGAGCGCGAAGTCGTTCTGGCAGAGAACGTCCAGCCACGCGATCCCTCCCGACACCGGTTTTCCGGACAGAAAGAGAACGAGCGCGCGCGGGTACGACGACTTGGGCCGGTTGGCGTGCCACCAGTCGCCGACCTCGTCGAGCTGGGTCCGCGGATCGCTCGCCGCGTAGGGATCGGGCGACTGCCACGCCTGGATCCGGTTCACCGTCAGCTTCACGCCCACGTCGCGCTGGTAGATGACCGAGATCTGCCCCATCAGCGTCGTGACGTAGGCCGACATCGCGGTGACGCTTCCGGCGAACTTCGCGAGGAGCTCCTGGTCCGTTTCGATCGAGATCGGGGCGTCTTTCAGTGCCGCCGCCGCCGCTGCGGAGAGGACGGCGACTCCCCGCTCGGCGAGTGGCGCGATCGAGCCCCCGCTGCCGATTTCCGGCCGGCCGAGGAGCGCGGGCGGGAGGTCGTCGGTACCGCAGTGCCAGTCGAGCGGAGCGAGCTCGGCATTGCGGGGCGAGTCGGCGCGACGGAGGACGTGCTGCACCGGTCCTTCGGTCCCGGCTTCGGGGCCGAGGTAGACCAGGCCCGCGCTCGTCCGCACCGTCGCGATCAGGAAAGTTCCGGGGATTCCGACGTACACCCGCGAGTCCGGATCTCCCTCGAGCCGCCCGACGAAGTGGGCGCCGGGAGAGAGGGGACTCGACGTCTCGCCGTTCTCGCCGTGCACGAGGATCCGCGCGTCCGGCGAGGTGACCTCGAAGCGCTCGAGGACGAGGTCGCCCGTGGCGCCGGGCGCGAAGGGGAAGTTCTCGAGGCGGACGGTTTCCGCAAAGGGGGCGTTTCGGAGCCGCGCGAGAGAGGGGACGTCGAGGTCGAGGAGCCGCTCCCCGAGGGCCTCCGCTCTCTGCACGGCCCGCCCGGTCCGGGCCGGGAAAGTGATCGGGCTCGGGATCGTGGCGGCGACCGCCCGACCCGCCACGGCGAGCGCCGCGAGGGCGATCAGCCATCGCGCGATTCTCGTGTGGGGACCCCTCACCGTCTGCAAAACGAGCCTCCACCGGGTACGCCCCGGATTGCGCACTTTTTTTGGGTTTCTACAGGGAACAGAGGCAAGTTCGGGGCCACTCCCGCACTTTCGTAAACGAAGAGCGCAAAAGACTTCACCGTCAAAAAAGATCGCAGGTCGGCGGGATTTGTCAGCTTTCCGATTCCCGGATGACAGAGTTGGGTCGCGGGCGGAGTCCAGCCGACGGCGTCAGTCGAAATAACCGTTCACGTCGAGGATGAAATGGACTCCTCCGGTCGCTATTCCCGTGCGGACGACGATCCCGCCGGCCGGCCCGAGCATCAGGATCGCGTTGTTCGCCCGGGTCTGGCCCGCTCGGAAGTTGATCGTGCTCGCTTCGGTCAGGGCGCCCCCGGCCGGCAGGACGACCAGGTGGCCGGTATCCGTGGCCTCGGTCACCGTGAGGTTCGCCGAGACCGCGCGGGCCTCCGGTGGTATCCCGCACTGGCCGCCGATCGGGAACGTGCGGTCCATCCCGGCGATCAGCCGCGGCCCGCCATGCGTCCCCGCCGGAGACCGGGTATCGAGGACACGGCAGGGGGTCAGGGTGTGGAGGTTCTTCGGGAAGTCGATCCGGTAGAGGCTGCCCGTGCCGATCGCGGCGTAATAGACGTATCCGTCCGGCCCGAGATGGAACGCGACGGGGCCGCCCGCGGACGTCGCGAGGTCCTGCAGTCCCCCGACGACGACGTTGTTCGAGTCAAGCTCGAGCGTCTTGATCCAGCCCTGGCCCCCGCCGTAGTCGCCGAAGACGTATCGGCCCCGGAAGGAAGCGGGATAGGCATTCCCGGTGACGAACACGCCGCCGGTGATGGTGGTGCCCACCGTGCGCCCGTACTCGAAGACGGGAGGCAGGCAGGTCGTATTGGCGGGACAGGCGCTCCGGACGGTCGTTCCCTCGTGATACGGCCAGCCGAAGTTTCCGCCGGCCACCCCGACGTCGAGCTCCTCTTTCGTGCTCTGTCCGACGTCGGCGACGAACGGCGCGCCGTTGGAGGGGCGAAACGCGAACCGGAACGGGTTTCTCAGGCCGTAGGCCCAGACTCGGGGCTCCTTCGTTGCGTCGCCCAGGTACGGGTTGCCGGCGGCGGGGGAGCCGTCGAGCTCCATCCGGAGCACCTTGCCACTGAAGGCGCCCTCGTAAGGATAGGGCGTCAGGGTCTGGGCCTTCGTGCCGCCCGTCCCGGAGTCGCCCGGCGCCGCCCAGAGCTTTCCGTCCGGTCCGATCGCGATCGTCCCGCCGTTGTGGTTCCCGTTTTCCGCCGAGATGTCGTCGAGGATCACCACCTGGCTCGCCGCGCCGATCGAGTTTCCGGTCAGCGTGAATCGGGCGATCCGGTTCTTCGGGACGTTGGTCGTGTAATACAGGTAGACCCACCCCGTCGACGGAAAGGACGGGTGCAGGCAGATCCCGAGAAGTCCCTTCTCGAATCCGTCGTCCACCTGCCCGGTGATGTCGAGCACCGGAGTCGCCTGGAGCGCGCCGTTGACGACGATCCGGATCCGTCCCGCCTTCTCGAGGACCAGGATGCGGCCGTCCGGGAGGAAGGCGAAGTCGGTCGGCGCCGCGAGCCCCGTAACGATGCGCGTCTCGGAGAAACCGGGCACGGAATAGGTCGCCGCGTCGGCGGCCGCAGTCCCGAAGAGGACGAGGAACACGGACATCCGGAGAAGGAGGAAAGGGGTTCGCATGG
>DASRPJ010000445.1:0-9310 GCA_035646435.1 Thermoanaerobaculia bacterium
GCCCCTTCGAGCCCCGCCGCGCGCGGGTCGTCTCGCTGAAGGATCTCGCGGGCGAGCCGATCGACGAGGGCGTCGTCACCTTTTTCGCGGCGCCCGCGTCCTTCACGGGCGAAGACGTGGCGGAGATTTCCGTGCACGGCAGCCCGGTCGTCGTCGAACGGCTGCTGCGCGCGGCGATCGCCGCGGGCGCCCGCGCGGCGAGGCCGGGTGAGTTCACGGAACGGGCCTTCCGTCTCGGGAAGATGGACCTCGTCCGGGCGGAGGCGATCCGCGATTTGATCGACTCGCGAACCGAGGCCGCGGCGAGGGCGTCGGCCCGGCGCGTCGGGGGTGCGCTCTCGGCCCGGCTCGAAGGGACGCGCGAGGACCTCCTCGCGGCGGCCGCGAGCCTGACGGCGACGATCGACTTTTCCGAGGACGTCGGCGAATCCGTCGACCCGGCCGCGTCGGCGCGCCTCTCTTCGGCGCGGGACGCGCTCGCGCGCCTCGCGGCGAGCTACGACACCGGCCGGCTCCTCTCCGCGGGCTGCCGGGTCGCCATCCTCGGGCGTCCCAACGCGGGAAAGTCGACGCTCTTCAATGCGCTGCTCGGATCCGCGCGCGCCATCGTGACGGACGTGCCCGGGACGACGCGCGACGCGCTCGAGGCGACGCTCGACGTCGGCGGCGTGCCCGTCGACCTCGTCGACACGGCGGGCCTGCGGGAGACGGACGATCGGGTCGAGAGCATCGGGGTCGCGCGCGCCCGGGAAGAAGGGGAGCGGGCGGCCGCCGTGATCTACGTGTTCGACGCCTCGGAGGGCTGGTCTGAGGAGGACCGGAGGGCGCTCGCGGAGATGAACGGAAAACCGGTCGCTGTCGTCGCGAACAAGATCGATCGCCTCCCCCCCGGCGCGGAGCTCCCCACCGCCGCCCTCGCGATCTGCGGCCTCGCGCCGGACGCCGGAGCGCGCGTCCACGCCCTGATCGAGCGTACCGTCGCGGCCGACGTCGCGAGCGACTCCGACTCGGAGGTCCTCGGCTCGGTGCGCCAGCGGGACCTCGTGGACCGCGCGAGGTCGGCCGTCGCCGACGCGGTCGACGCCCTCGACCGGGGCGATTCCCCGGAGTACGCGGCGACCCACGTCGAGGCCGCTCTCGCCGCCCTGGCGGACGTGTTCGGGGAGACCACTTCCGACGACGTGCTCGCCCGAATCTTCTCGACCTTCTGTATCGGGAAATGAGCGACGATGAATCCCGTTGGAAACACGTGCGGCTTTCCATGGCGGACGACTGATGGCTGATCGCTTCGACGTGCTCGTCGTCGGCGCGGGGCACGCGGGGTGCGAAGCGGCGCACGCGGCCGCGGCCATGGGTCTTTCGACCGCGCTCCTCTCCGGTGACCTGGCCGCGATCGCGCGGATGTCCTGCAACCCCGCCATCGGCGGCCTCGCGAAGGGGCAGCTCGTTCGCGAGGTCGACGCTCTCGGCGGCCTGATGGGGCGCCTCGCCGACCGGGCGGGAATCCAGTTCAAGATCCTCAACCGCTCGCGGGGCCCCGCCGTCTGGGGGCCGCGTGCCCAGTGCGACAAGGCCCTCTACTCGCGGCTGGCGGCGGAAACGCTCCGGGAGACCCCGAACCTGCGGCTCCGGGAGGGGCTGGCGGACGAGTTCCTCGTCGAGAACGGCCGCGTCGCCGGCATCGTGACGGTTGCGGGCGACCGTCTCCGCGCCGGCGCCGTCGTCGTGACCACGGGAACTTTTCTGCGCGGCCTCATGCACACGGGGGAACGAAGCACGCCCGGCGGCCGCGTCGGCGAGCCCGCCGCGGTCGGCCTCTCCGCCGCGCTCGCCCGGCTCGGGCTGCGGCTCGGGCGCTTCAAGACCGGCACGCCCCCGCGGGTTCGGCGCGACACCGTCGACTACGATCGGTGCGAGCCCCAGCACGGCGACGATCCACCCGTCCCGTTCTCGTTCCGCACCGAGAGTCTCCCCGCGCGCCAGGCGCTCTGCTGGCTCACGGCGACCAACGGGCGCGTCCACGAGCTCGTGCGCGCGAACCTTCACCGCAGCCCGATGTACTCGGGGCGCATCGCCGGGATCGGGCCGCGCTACTGCCCGTCGCTCGAAGACAAGGTCGTCAAGTTCGAGGACAAGCCGCGGCACTCGCTCTTCCTCGAGCCGGAGGGATGGGACGCCCCCGAGATCTACATCAACGGCCTCTCGACGTCGCTGCCCGAGGAAGTGCAGCGCGAGATCCTCCGGGAGATTCCGGGCCTCGCGCGCGCCGAGATGACCCGTCCCGGGTACGCGGTCGAGTACGACTTCTCGTATCCCGACCAGCTTCGCGCCTCGCTCGAGACGAAGACCGTACCGGGCCTCTTTCTCGCGGGACAGATCAACGGCACGTCGGGATACGAAGAGGCCGCGGCGCAGGGGATCTGGGCGGGCATCAACGCGGCGCGCTCCGCGCGCGGCCAGGAGCCGTTCGTCCTCGACCGTTCCGAAGCGTACGCCGCGGTGATGGTGGACGACCTGACGAGCCGGGGGATCGAGGAACCCTACCGGCTCTTCACCTCGCGCGCGGAGTACCGGTTGCTCCTCGGCGTCGACTCCGTTCTCCCACGCCTCCTTCCGCACGCCCGCCGGCTCGGCCTCGTCTCGGGCGAGGAGTACACCCTCGCGATGCGGTCCGAGGAGCGGCTCCGTCGCGCCGAGAGCGACCTCGCCGCCGTCCGGGTCCGGCCGGATCGGGCGACCCGCGACGAGATCGAACGGGTTGCCGGAGTCCGCCTCGCCGACGCGACAGATCTCCGCAATCTACTGAAAAGAAACGACTTATCTGTAAACGACGTCGCCAAGCTCGCGCCGGACATCTTCCTCCCCCTCTCGCGGGAGGAGCGGTCGATCCTCGAGAGCCGGGTCCGGTACGAGGGCTACATCCGGCGCGAAAACGATCGGCTCGAAAAGCTGAAGCCGCTCGAGAGCCGGCGCATCCCCGAAACTCTCGACTACGCGGCGATCCCGGGGATCTCCCGTGAGGTCGCCGAGAGGTGCGCCGGCCGCCGCCCCCGCACCGTCGGAGAGGCGGGGCGGATCCCCGGCGTGACCCCCGCCGCGATCGCGATAATCTGTGCGCATGCCGGGCGCGGACGAACCTCTTCCGCCTGAGGAGTTTCGCCCCCTTCTCGCCGAGGCGCTCCCCCGCTTCGGCCTGCAGGGTTCCCCGGATCGAATCGAACGGCTCGCGCGCTTCCTCGCGGAGCTCGACCGGTGGCGAAGGACGACGAACCTGACCGGCCGTCTCTCGGCGCCGGATCTCGTCGCACACGCCCTCGAGTCCGTTGTCGGCGAGCGATTCCTGCCTCCGTCCGCGGCGGTCGTCGACATCGGCACCGGCGGCGGCTTTCCGGGCGTTCCGCTGGCGCTCTGGCGGCCCGACGTCGCGGTGACCTGGCTCGAGCCGCGCCGGAAACGCGTGGAGTTTCTCTCCCACGTCCAGGGCGTCCTCCCGGCCGGAAACGCGTCGGTCGTCCTGGGCCGCGCCGGCGCGCTTGCCGAGGGAGCGTTCGATTTCGCGACCGCCCGCGCCGTCCCGCAGACCGGCCGCGTGTTCGGCGAGGCCGCCTTTCTCAAGCCGGGCGGGGCGATCCTGCTCTGGACGACCGGGCCCGAGCCGGTCCCGCGGGAGCTCTCCCGGGCCGGATTCCGGCTGCGCGAAACGCTTCCGGTTCCCGGCTCCCTCCACCGAGTCATCGCCCTTTTCGGCCGCCCCTGAGCCCCCATCCGGGCACTGTTCCCCGTGGAACGTCGCTCCCCGCGACAACTCTGGAGAGGGGGGCGCCCCTTGAGAAGTCCTTGGCGGGGAACTCCTTTCCATTTCGCTGCCCAGGCACCAGAATGCGGAAAGATGGGACGAGTGATCGCGGTCGCCAACCAGAAAGGGGGCGTGGGGAAGACCACGACCGCCATCAACCTGGGGGCGGCGCTGGCGGCCTTCGACCGGCGGGTCGTGATCGTGGACTTCGATCCCCAGGCCAATGCGACCTCCGGCCTGGGCTTCTCCGGACGGAAGAACGGAGCCAACGCCTACGACGTCCTCCTGGGAGCCCACCCGAGCGAAGCGCTTCAGGAGACCGGGTTCCCCAACCTGTGGGTGATTCCGTCGGGGCGCGACCTGGTCGGCGCGGAGATCGAGCTCGTGGGCCAGGAGGGGCGGGAAAGCCGGCTCAAGGAAGCGATCGCGCGATTTCGGGACGACTTCGACTTCGTCTTCGTCGACTGCCCGCCGTCCCTTTCGCTTCTCACCGTCAACGGCCTGACCGCCGCCGACTCCGTCCTCATCCCCCTCCAGACCGAGTATTTCGCGCTCGAGGGCTTGAGCGAGCTCCTCGAGTCGGTCGATCGCGTCCGCCACTCGTTCAACCCGGACCTCGAGATCGAGGGGATCCTGCTCACGATGTACGACGACCGGACGAACCTCGGCCGACAGGTTCTGGACGACATCCGGAAGCACTTCGGCGCCCTCGTCTATGACACGGTCATCCCCCGCAACGTCCGACTCGGGGAGTCCCCGTCCTTCGGGAAACCGGTCATCGCGTACGACATCAAGTCGAAGGGGGCCGAAGCGTATCTTGCTCTCGGTAAAGAACTTCTGAAGCGAAGGGGGAGCCCATGACACAAAAACAGGTGCTCGGACGGGGACTCTCGGCGCTCCTTCCCGGGCGCGAAGACGTTCCACGGGAAACAGGTGCCCGGGAGGTCGAGATCGGCCGCCTGGTGCCGAACCGCTACCAGCCCCGCCGCGACTTCGCGGAGGCGGGTCTCGCGGATCTCGCGGCGTCGATCCGGGAGCAGGGCGTCGTCCAGCCGATCGTCGTCACGCCGCGGGGCGAGAAGTTCGAGATCGTCGCCGGCGAGCGCCGGTGGCGCGCCGCCGCGATCGCCGGACTGACGACCGTCCCGATCGTCGTCCGGGAGAAACAGTCCGAGACCGACCTGCTCGAGGTCGCGCTCGTCGAGAACCTCCAGCGGGAAGACCTGAACCCGATCGACGCGGCGGAGGCCTACGCCCGGCTGAAGGACGAGTTCCGCTTCTCCCACGAGAAGATCGCCGAGCGGGTCGGCAAGGATCGCACCACCGTCACGAACGCCCTGCGGATCCTGAAGCTCCCCGCCTCCGTCCGCGACCGGGTCCGCTCGGGGATCCTCTCGGGGGGACACGCCCGGGCACTGGCCGCGCTCGCGTCTGCCGACGACCAGGAGCGCCTCGCCGAGGAGGTCGTTCGGAGGGGGCTTTCCGTCCGCCAGACCGAGAAACGGGTGGCGAGCGTGGGGTCCGCGGACAAGCTGGTCCGGCAGCGCCGGCGGGATCCCTTCACGAGAGATGCGGAGGAAAAGCTCTCCCGGAGGCTACAATCCCGGGTTCGCATCGTTCGACGCCGCCGCGGCGGCAAAGTGGAGATCGCCTTTGGATCGGAAGAAGAGTTGATCGGGTTGTACGAGCGACTCGCTCGCGCGTAGAACCCGGCGCAAGTCACGGACGAGTCGAGGCAGACCAACCAACCGGGAGGAGTTTCCATGAAGACCGAGGGAGCCACGCTGAACGGATTTCTGGACCGGGGGAGCCACCTGACGGGAGATCTCAAGTTCGACGACGGGTTCCGGATCGACGGAAAGTTCGAGGGCAAGATCACCTCGGGCAGCGACCTGGTGATCGGAGAGAACGCCGACGTCGAGGCGGAGATCAAGGTGGAACGGCTCACGGTCAACGGCTCCCTCCGGGGCAACGTCACCGCGACGGAGCGGATCGAGCTCCATCCCAAGGCGCGGGTGCTCGCGGATCTCACGACGCCCAACCTCGCCATCCAGGAGGGCGCGTTCTTCCAGGGCTCGTGCAAGATGGGGCAGGAAACACCCTCGAACGTCATCGGAATGCCGTCGAGCGTGGCGGCGGAGAAACATAGCTAAGTTACTTATAATAAAAGACTTGTAGTCGTAGCGCCCGCACCGCCTTTCTTCTTCGCCCCGTTGTCATTCCGAGCGGCGCGAGGGATCTGTGTCCCTCTCCTGAAGGGGACCAGATTCCTCGTCGCTTCGCTCCTCGGAATGACAGGCGGAGCCCGGTTTGACCGCCTTCCACCCGTGTGCTATCCATCCGCGTCCTCTTCGCTCCGAATCTTCGAACCCGAGGTCGCTGCCGCAAACCCATGATCAAAGCGCCCGACGTAACGCTCCTCTACGTCATGTTCGCGTTCATCGTGTCGTACGCGCTCATGAAGCGGTACCTCTTCATTCCGCTCGGGGCAATTCTCGAGAGACGCGAGGAAGAGGAGCGCGCCGCCGCGTCGATCCACGCCGAGAGCCTCCGCGAGCTCGAGAGGGCCGTCACGGAGGGCGAGGCCCGGCTGGCGGCCGCGAGACGGGAGGGGCTCCGCGAGCGCGAAGCCCTTCGCGCCGAGGGGCTGGCGCACTTCGAGGGCGCGCTCGGCGAGGCGCGCAGCGCCGCGACTTCGGCCGTCGATAGGGCCGGCCGCGAAATCTCGTCGGAGGCGAGCCAGGCCGCCCGGGAGCTCGCCTCCCGTTCCCGGTCGCTGGCGGTCCTTCTCGCCGAAAAGATCCTCGGTCGGAAGCTCGCCGCGTGATCCGCCAGCGGTGGATCCCCGGCTCGGACGCACGCCGTTCGGACGGCGGCCGACTGTTCGGCGTCCTGCCGCTCGCCCTCCTCGCGGCGAGCGAGACCGAGGAGCACGCCGCGGCCTTCCTCGGCATACCGCTCTGGATCTGGCAGCTCGCGAACCTCGCCCTCTTCCTGGGCGTGCTGCTCTACTTCGTCGCTCGCCCGATCGCGGCCATGTTCCGGAAGCGCCAGCTCGAGGTGGAGGAGCGCCTCCGGGAAGCGCGGGCGCTGCGAGCGGAGGCGGCGCGGCTCGAAGCCGACGTCCACGAGCGCATGGCGCGGCTCGACGTCGAGATCGCGGAGATCCGCGCACGCGCGATCTCGGAAGGGGAGGCGGAGCGGGCCGCCCTGTCGGAGAGGGCGGACCGCGAAGTCGAGCGGGCGCGTCGCGAGGCCGAGGCGGAGATCGCGCGTCGTTTGACGGCGGCGAAGCTCGAGCTGCAGAAGACCGCCGCGGACCTGACCGCGTCGACCGCTCGGGAGCTTCTCTCCGCGCAGATCAACGACGACGACCGCCGGCGGCTACTCGAGGAGAGCGTGACGCGGCTCGGCGACGAGCGGATCGATGGTGAGGCTCGCCCGTGAGCCGCTACGCCCGCCCCTACGCAAAAGCGTTTCTCGAGACGATGCCCCCGGGGTACGACGTCGACGCCTTTCTCGGGAGCGCGTCCGCGATCTCGAGGGCGGTCGCCGGCGACCCGCGGGTCAAGGCGTTCCTCGCCGCGCCCGCCATCCCCGTCGACGCGAAGCGCCGGGTCTTGGACGACCTCGCGAAAAGCGCCGGAGTCGACGACTTCGGCCGCCGCTTCCTCGCGCTCGTGCTGGAGAAGCGGCGGATCCTCGCGCTCGGCGAGATCCTGTCGGCCGTCCGGGCGGCGCGAGACCAGGGCCTCGGGATCGTCGAGGCCGTCGTCACCGTGGCCGCGCCCGTCGGAGAGCCGGAAAGGCGCCGGATCGAGGAAGCGCTCGCGCGCCAGGTCGGGCGGGGCGTGCGGATGCGGATCGAGGTGGACCCGCGCATCCTCGCCGGCTTCGTCGCCAAAGTGGGAAGCGAAGTGTTCGACGCGTCCGCGCTGCGGGCGGTGGAGAGGTTCGTGGTTACGGCGGACTAGCCGTGGTGGGGGACAGATTTTCCAAGTCTGTCCCAAGATGACCGCAGTGGGGTGGCATAGCCACCATTGAGTTGACCGCAAGGGGTGGATGAGGAACGAATGGAAATCAAAGCCGACGAAATAACCGAGATCCTGAAGCGGCAGCTGGCGGGCTACGAGAAGTCGATCGACGTCGCCGAGGTCGGCACGGTCCTTTCGGTCGGCGACGGCATCGCGCGAGTGTACGGACTCGACCGCGCGATGGCGGGCGAGCTGCTCGACTTCGGACACGACCTCTTCGGCCTCGCGCTGAACCTCGAAGAGGACAACGTCGGCGTCGTCCTGCTCGGCGAGTCGCGCGAGGTGCGGGAGGGTCAGGAGGTCCGGCGCACGGGGAAGATCATCCAGGTGCCGGTGGGCCCCGCGCTCATCGGCCGCGTCGTGGACGCGCTCGGGCGGCCGATCGACGGCAAGGGCCCCGTCGCGACGACGGAGTCCTATCCGCTCGAGCGGACGGCGCCGGGCGTGGTGGACCGGCAACCGGTGCGCGAGCCGGTGCAGACCGGCTTGAAGGCGATCGACGCGATGATCCCGATCGGACGCGGACAGCGCGAGCTCGTCATCGGCGACCGGCAGACCGGCAAGACCGCCGTCGCGCTCGACACGATCATCAACCAGAAGGGTAAAGGCCTCATCTGCATCTACGTCGTCATCGGGCAGAAGAAGTCGACGGCGGCGCAGGTCGTGCGGACGCTCGAGGAGTACGGCGCGATGGAGCACACGATCGTCGTGTCCGCGACCGCGTCGGAGCCCGCGCCCATGCAGTTCATCGCCCCTTACACCGGTTGCGCCATGGGCGAGTACTTCCTCTACAACGGCCAGCACGCGCTGACGATCTACGACGACCTCTCCAAGCACGCCGCCTCATACCGCGAGATCTCGCTCCTCCTTCGCAGGCCGCCCGGCCGCGAGGCTTACCCGGGCGACGTCTTCTACCTCCACTCACGGCTTCTCGAGCGCGCGGCGAAGCTCTCGGACGCGAGGGGCGGCGGATCGCTCACGTCGATCCCCTTCATCGAGACGCAGGCGGGCGACGTGTCGGCGTACATTCCGACGAACGTCATCTCGATCACCGACGGGCAGATCTACCTCGAGTCGGACCTCTTCTACTCGGGCGTGCGGCCCGCGGTGAACGTCGGCCTCTCGGTTTCCCGCGTCGGCGGCAACGCGCAGATCAAGGCGATGAAGCAGGTCGCCGGAACGCTGCGGCTCGACCTCGCGCAGTACCGCGAGCTCGCCGCGTTCGCGCAGTTCGGGTCCGACCTCGACAAGGCGACGCAGGCGCAGCTCGCCCGCGGCCGGCGGCTCGTCGAGATCCTGAAGCAGCCGCAGTTCCAGCCGATGCCGGTCGAGCTGCAGATCGCGTCGATCTTCGCGGGCACGAAAGGCTTCTTGGACTCCCTCCGCGTCGAGGCGGTCCTGCCCTTCGAGACGGCGCTGCACGAGTACCTGAAGCGGGATCACGCCGACGTCCTCTCCGCGATCGTCAACACCGGCAAGC
>DASRPJ010000446.1:0-12992 GCA_035646435.1 Thermoanaerobaculia bacterium
GGCGGGCCGACCCGCATGGCGCGGGTCCTCCGCGAGAACGCCGGCCGCCCCGAGGACGAGATCCTCGAATCGCACCCCTTCCACGAGACGCGGGACTACGTGCGGCGGGTCACGCTCTACGCGGAGACGTATCGGGAGCTCTACCCGACCCGCTAACTCGCTCGCTAGGCGTTCTCCGGCACGACGAGCACGGGAGAATTCGCGAAACGGAGCACCTGCCGGGTGACGTCGTCGATCGCGACCCGTGACCGGACCTGTGGGCCGTGTCCGCCGATGACGATGAGTCCTGGCGAAGTCGCCGTCTCTTCCTCACGAATTCCCTGAAGCGGAGTGGAGGCCGTTCGGATCCGGAACTCGCTTTCGACGTCGAGCGACCCGAGCGTCGCGACGCCCCGCTCGAGGTGACTGCGAACCCAGCGGGGCGGCTCGCCGCCGGAGTGCGCCACGTGCAGAAGGGTGACGCGTGCCCCGAGCTGTCGCGCGATCCAGCCGCCGACGCGGATGTCGGCCTTGCCCGGCTCGCCGACCGCCGTGCAGACGAGAATCCGCTCCGGGCGCGCGGCCTCCCTCTTCACAAAGAGCAGCGGGGTCACGATCCGATCGAGGATCGTCTCGATCACCGGGTCGAGACGGTCGCCGTGCGACTCTTCTGAGCCGAGGACGACGAAGTCGTAGACGTTCTCCTCCTGTTCCTGCAGGATCGCATCCGCGCGGTCGCCGTGACGGACTCGAACCGACGCGTTCGGGAAACCGCCGTCCTTCATTCGCTGCCCGAGCGTCGCGCGGAGCGCCTCCTCCTTTTCCCGCTCGGTAGCGACCCCCAGGACGGTAAGCGCTCCGTCGAGCGCGCGTTCGAGGATCCGTCCCATCGTGAGCGCTTCGCTCGCGGCGGTGGCCGACTCGCCCACGAGGATTCTCGGCGCCGGACGGCGGAGGATGTGCCACTCGCGGATGGCGACCCACGGCCGGCCGGCGATCCGCTCGTTCTCGGACGGCACGGCAGCCTCGACGAGGAGTCCCGTCTCGCCGTACGGCGGAGCGGGCGCGATCTGACGCGTGGCGGCCAGCGGCGCGAGCCTCACCCGGATTCGCCTCAGAGGTCCGGCGAACGTTCCCTGAACGATCTCGCCGCGGCCGAGCACCAGTTTCCCCGGGGGCTCCTCCTCCAGCAGCTCGACGTGCTCCGGGCGAAAGAGGACCCGAACGCGCGCGCCGTCCTCGTGCGGAACGTCGGTTGGTATGGGGAGCACGAGAGGGCCGAAGTGGGCCTCACCCGCCTTGCAGCGTCCGACAAGGAGCGTTCCGGAGCCGAGAAACGTCGCGACGGCCGACGAGCGCGGTCGAAAGTAGAGCTCTTCGGGCTTTCCCACTTCCAGGAGCCGCCCCCGTTCGATAACGCCAATCCGGTTTCCGAGCTCGAACGCTTCGTCCTGGTCGTGCGTCACGAGGATCGTCGTCACGCCGAGCTTCTGCTGAACTTCCTTCAAGCTCTGACGCAGCTGCCCTCGAATCTTCACGTCGAGCGCGCCGAAGGGCTCGTCGAGGAGCAGGATGCTCGGCTCGTAGGCCAGGGCGCGGGCGAGAGCAACGCGCTGCTGCTGTCCGCCCGAGAGCTGATCGGCGTATCGGTTTCCGAGCCCCCCGAGACCGATCAGGTCGAGGAGCTCCTCGCGCCGGCGTGCCCGCTCGGGGATCGGCGTTCCGCGGATCCTCAGACCGAACTCGACGTTTTCCGCCACGCTCATGTGGCGGAAGATCGAGTAGTTCTGGAAGACGAGCCCCACGCCCCTCGTCTGCGGCGGCTCCCGGGTGACGTCTCGATCGTGCAGGCGGATCGTCCCGGCCTCCGCCCGGGCGAGTCCCGCGATCAGTCTCAGGATCGTGCTCTTCCCACTACCGCTCGCCCCGAGCAGCACGAAGAGTTCGCCGTTCGCCACTTCGAGGCTGACGCGATCCACGACCCGTGTGCCGTGGAAGAGCTTCGTCAGGTCGGTAAGGACGATCGACATCGGGGTCTATCGCTCTCCCTCGCGCCGCCCGGAGTAGCGGAGGAGCACGAAGAAGATTCCGAACGACAGCGCCGCGAGCACGGCCGCGACCGCGTTGGCCTGAGCGATGTTGCCGGCCTCGAATTGCGCGAAAATGTAGAGGGGAGCCGTCTGGGTCCGAAGCCTCAGGTTGCCCGAGACCATGACCGTGGCTCCGAACTCGCCGAGCGAGTGGGCGAACGTCAGAAGAGCGCCCGAGAAGATCCCGCCTTTGAGCGCCGGTAGCAAAACGTGCCGGAACGTCTGCAACCGACTCGCGCCGATCGTGTATGCGGCTTCTTCGTAGGTCGTCTCGAGCTCGTCCAGGACCGGCTTGACCGCTCCGAGCATGTAGGGAAACGTCACGAAGAGGTGGGCGAGAAGGACCCCGAGCGGGGTGAACATCGGCCGGAAACCGAGAGGCTCGAGAGCTTTTCCCAGAAGCCCGATCGGTCCCCAGAGGAGGAGGAGCGACGTTCCGACGACGACCGTGGGGATTGCCACCGGGAGGTTGACGACGATCCCGAGCGCCCGCTCTCCGGTAAAGCGGTACTTCGACAGGACGTAGGCCGCGTAGGTTCCCAGGACGGCATTGACGGCCGCGGTGGCGAAGGCAATGAGGAGCGAGAAGCGCATCGCGAACAGCGCCTCACGCGCTTTGAGAGCTTCGAAGAACTCGGCGGCGCCGCCGCGGAAGGCAAAGACGAAGACCGCGGCGAGCGGCATCAGGATAAGCGGAATAAGAACCAGGAGGAGAAAACCGACGGGCGCGAGCGCGTCGCGGCGCGAACGACGGTCGTTCACTTGAGCTCCCGAAGGACGCGCGCCTTCCAGATCCCGTCCACGATCTCGCGCTTGGCCCGTTCCCATCCGCCGAGATCCTCGATGGTGAACGGGTCTTCGACGCGGCCGAACGCGGTATTGGCCGCATTCCACTCGTCCACGACGCTGCGGAAGCCGTAGCGCACGAAGAGCCGCTGCGCTTCGTCGCTCCAGAGAAACCGGGCGAACGCTTCGACGATCGGCCGCTCCGCCGGTTCGACGTTTCGGTCCACGACGGCGAGAGTGTGTTCCGACAGAACCGTCCGGCGCGGATAGACCACGTCGGCCTCGAGCTTTCCGCGCGCCCGGTCCCAGAGCGCCTCCTGCTCGTAGGTGACGAGCGCGTCTCCGAATCCGTTCTCGAACTGCGTGCGCGCCGCGCGCGCCGAGGCGGCCTGCGCGATGACGTTCTTCCAGACTCCCCGCAGCATCATGAAGCCGGCGTCGGGCCGATCCGGATACTCCCGCAGCCCGGCGCCGTACTCGGCTACGATCGCCCAGTTCGCTCCGCCCGACGTGAGTGGGTCCGGATGGACGACCCCGACCCCGGAGCGGGCGAGGTCTTCGAAGCCGCCAATCCGTTTCGGGTTGCCGGGCCGCACGAGGATGACGAAAGGAGTTCGGTTCACGACGCCCCGGTGAGGAAGCGCTCGCCAGCTCCCCGCGGCGACCACGCCGGCTTCCGATAGACGGAGCGCGTCGAGCTCGAGCGAAACGAGCACGAGATCGGCGGGCACGCCGAGGATCACCTGGTTGGTGATCGTGCCGGAGCTCGCAAACGAGCCGAGCACCTCGACCTCCTCCCCGCTTTTCTCGCGCCAGAGGGCCTCGAACGTGGGAAAGATCGCTTCGTTGAAGACTTCACCCAGGATGCTGAAGCCGTAAAAGACGATCGTGCGCGGCGGAGCCGAGGCCCGGGAAAAAGGGAACCAGGGCCACGCCGCCCAGCCGAACGAGGCCAGGGCGAGAGCGAGAGGAACGAGGGCCCTCTTCCGGAGATACGCCATCTGTCCGACTTCTCCGGCGAACCATACCCGAGAGGGAGCCAGGGGCGCCTCCGCATAGACTTCGAGCGATGGACTCTGCTGCGGAGTTCCGGGTCCGAACGAAAAAAAAGATCGCGCGCGTCGAGATCACCAAGGAGGTCGAGCGCGCGGCGAAGGAGCTCGGCGCGACGACGGGCGCGCTTCTCGTCTCGGTGCCCCACACGACCGCGGCAGTCACCGTCGGCGAGACGTGGGACGAGGACGTGACGACGGACGTTGAGCGGGCGCTGGCGGAGTGGGTGCCGGACGTCCGGTTCGACCACGGCGAGGGAAACTCGCCCGCCCACTTCCTCTCCGAGGCGATCGGCGTCTCCTGCCTCGTTCCTCTCGAAGGGGGAAAGCCCGTGCTCGGGCGATGGCAGGGGATCGTCCTGATCGAGCTGGACGGCCCCCGCGAGCGCACGGTGCAGGTGCGCGCGCTCGCCGGCGGCTGAGGCGGCACCGTGACGTTCGCGATCGCTTACGTCCTCGGGCTCCTCGTCGTCGCGCTCGTTCTATTCGCGTGGGACAAGCTCTCCGTCGACGTCGTCGGATTGATCGTCCTGCTCGCCCTGGCGATTCCGCGCGTCCTCACCCCGAAGGAAGCGCTGGCGGGGTTCGCCGACGACACGATCCTTCTCCTCATCTCACTGTTCGTTCTGACAGGAGGCATCGTCCGGACGGGCGTCGTCGAGCGGGTCGGCCTGTGGCTCGCGGGCAAGGGAGGAAAAAACCCTGCCGGGCTGACGAGGATGATCCTCGGCGCGACGGCCGCGGTCAGCGCTTTCCTGTCGAACACCGTCACGACGGCCGTCTTCCTGCCGATCATGATCGGCGTCGCCCGGAGGTCGGCCACCGCGCTCTCGCGCGTCCTCATGCCGCTCGCGTTCGCGTCGATTCTGGCCGGAAGCGTCACGCTCATCGGTACGTCCACCAATCTCGTCGTGTCGAGCCAGCTCCCGCGCTACGGGCTCGCGCCCATCGGTTTCTTCGAGCTCACTCCGGTGGGCCTCGGCATCACGGTCCTCGGCCTCCTCTACCTCTTCTTCGTCGCGCCCAAGCTCGTTCCCGACCGCGGACAGCGCGAGATGACGGACAAGTACGACCTGCGCCGTTACCTCTCCGAGGCCCTGATTCAGCCGGGCTCTCGCCTCGCGGGAAAGACCCTCGCGGAGAGCCAGCTCGGATCGGCAATGAACCTGAATGTGGTCGGGATCGTTCGGGGCGAAGGGAGAAAGCTCGCGCCCGGCCCCCATGCCACATTGCGCGAGAACGACATCCTGATCATCGAGGGCAGAGCCGAGGACATCCTTTCGGTCAAGGACGCCGGGGGGATCGAGATTCGCGCGGACGTCAAGCCGGCGCTCTCCGACGGCTATCTGCAGTCAGAGCAGATTCGAATGATGGAGGCGATGGTCCTTCCGCGATCCCAGTTCGCCTACCGGACACTGAAAGAGACGCGCTTCCGCGAGATGACGGGCCTGGCAGTGCTCGCCGTGCACTCGGCAGGCGGCCCGGACCGGATCGAAAAGCTCTCGATGACCCTCCTGAAACCGAGCGACGTTCTGCTCGTTCAGGGGCCCCCGGAGGCCTTCGACCGGGTTCGCGGAGGCAACGACCTCTTCCTTCTGGAGGACGTCTCGGCGCACCATCCCAGGCGTCGTAAGGCAACCCGGGCGGCCGCGATCTTCGTTGGCGCGATCCTGCTGGGAGTGAGCGGCATCCTGCCCCTCGTGATCGCCTTCGTCCTGGGAGGCGTTGCGCTCGTCGTGACACGCTGCCTGACGTCCGAGGAGGCCTATGAATCCGTGGACTGGCGGCTGATGGTGATGATCGGCTGCATGATCGCTTTCGGTCTCGCCATGGAGAAGAGCGGGACGGCGGCCTACCTGTCGGATTTGATCGTCCGCCACGTAAGCCCCTTCGGGGGTCTCGCGCTGCTCGCGGCGTTTTTCCTTTTCACCGTCATCCTCACTCAGCCGATGTCGAACCAGGCCGCGGCGCTCGTGCTGCTTCCCGTGGCGATCGCCGTCGCTCGCCAGCTGGAACTGAACCCCCGCTCGCTCGTCATGGCGGTGACTTTCGCCGCTTCCTGCTCCTTTCTCACGCCGCTCGAGCCCTCGTGCGTGCTCGTCTATGGACCGGGTCGGTACAAATTCTTTGATTTCGCCCGGGTCGGGCTCCCGTTGACCGCCATCGTCTTCGTCTTCTCGATGTTGCTCATCCCGGTTTTCTGGCCCCTTACCGGCCCCTCGACGGGGCGATTTAAGCGGCCCCTCGACGGGGCCGGGAGGGGGCAAGCGGCCGTTACTCAACAGCCCTTGGCGGTAGCGCCATAAGGGGGGCGGATCCGGAATTTGTGGGAGGGGGGGGTGGTTCCCGAATGCGACCACCCGAGGAGAGCCGAGATGTTCCTGAAAACGACGATCACGACCCGCCTCGCGCTTGCGATTTTGCTGGCATTTGCGGGGGTTTGCGCGGCTTCGGCCGCCCCCGAAGGCCGACTGGTGGCCATGACGGAGATGGCCGGGGACAGCCAGGCGGTCTACGACGGCTCCGAGGCTCTCACGGCCCGGTGGACGCTCCACAACGACACGCTGGAAACGCGCCGGGTCCTCGTGTGGCACACGCCGCTCGCCGGGTTCACGAACGACCTCTTCTACGTCGAAAGGGACGGCGAGCCCGTTCCGTACACCGGCCGGCTCATGAAGTGGGGCGAGCCCACCGAGGCGGACTACGTCGAGATCGAGTCCGGCGGCTCGGTATGGGCGACCTTCGACCCTTCCGAGGTCTACGACATGTCGCAGCCGGGCCAGTACACGATCGTGTACCGGAGCGAGCTCCTCGAGCACGAGTCGCTCCACGGACGGCATGCGCCGGCCGTCAAGGGCGCCCCGGGCGTCCAGATCCAGAGCGCCGACGTCGTCGCCTCCGAGCTCGTCCTCAAGCTGAACTGGATCATCAAGGCGCCTAAGGGCGGCGGCGGCCAGCCGCTCGCGCCGGCGTTCGTGGCGTGCACGGACGAGCGCCAGGCGACGCTGCTCGAAGCGCTCGCCACCGCGGCGCACATGTCGACCGAGTCGCGCGGCTACCTTCAGAGCCTCCCGGTGCCGCAGAGGCCGTCGGACTTCCGCTACGACGAGTGGTTCGGGGTCTACGACGCCACCAACTACTCGACCGTGACGACGAACTTCCTCGCGATCGAGAGCGCCTTCCTCACCAGGAGGGTCTCCTTCCACTGCGACTGCGAGAGCTCGTCCTTCGCCTTCGTCTATCCGACGAAGCCCTACGAGATCCACCTCTGCAATGCGTTCTGGAACGCGACGATGACCGGTCGGGACTCCAAGGGCGGGACGTTGATTCACGAGATGAGTCACTTCAACGTCGTCGCGGGCACGGACGACGTCGTGTACGGCCAGACGGCGTGCCGTGGTCTCGCCGACACGCAGCCACACAACGCGATCCGCAACGCGGACAGCCATGAGTACTTCGCCGAGGCCGGCACCCCGTAGAGGCAGGGCGGTGACCCGGATGGCGGCGCGCCCGATTTTTTTCGCGACGCTCCTCGCCGCGCTCCTCGCCGTTCCCAACGTGGAAGCGTCCGCCTCCCGGCCTCCCGACCTCTCCTGCCGCCTCGAAGCCGAGCCGGGCGCCGTCGCGGGCGGGCCCGTAAAGGTGCGGTTCACCTTGTCCAACCGCGGCGCGAGGGCCGTTCGCGTCCTGAAGTGGCAGACGCCGCTCGAAGGGTTCTGGTCGGACGTCTTCGACGTCACCCTCGGCGGCAGGAAGCTCGCCTACGAGGGGCCGCTCATGAAGCGCGGCGACCCCGGTGCGGAGGATTACGTCGAGATCGCGCCGGGTCGATCGGCGACCGCCGTCGTGGACCTCGCCGGACCCTACGACCTCACCCGGCCCGGGACTTACGGAGTGGCGTTCACGCGGGGTCTCGCGGACGTCGTTCGCGAAAGTGAGACCGGTCCACGCCCGCGGAACGCGCACCGGCGGCGTCCCCTGAGCTGCGAAGCGATCGACGTCGTGGTCGCGCCGCGCTAGCCGAGCGCCTTCCGGATCGCGGCGTCCGCCGCCGGATCGACGAACTCCTGCAGCAGCGCGGCCGCCTCGCTCTCCTCCCGCGCCGTGTGCGCGTCCCACCGTCTCGCTAGGTTTCCGGCGAGCGAGCGCGCGCCCTCGACGTCTACCCTCTCCGAGAGGAGCCTCGCCATCATTCCGCTCAGCTCGCGGAGCTGAACGTGCTCGAGCGCGAGCTCGCGGAAGAGCCGCTCCCGGCCGCTTTCGCCCTCGGCCGGCGCGAGCTTCCCGCCGGGCGGCGCGGAGAAGAGGTGCTCGTCCTCGAGGGCCGTGTGGCGGCGCAGCGCGACGTCGAACGCGCGGATCGTGTCCGCCGCCGCCTCCGGCGTCGCCGCCGACAGGAACCGGCCGAAGAGGTCGTCGAGCCGCCGGTGCTCCGTGGCGAGGAGAGTCACGAGCGGCGCTCTCGTCTCGTCGTTCACGGAGCGGCGGCCTTGCGTGTGCCTTCCGCGCGGCCGAGGACCGCCTCGAGGACTTCCACGTCGGGGGTGCCCGCCTCGAACCCGTAGAGAGCACCGACTGTCCTCGCGATCGAGAGCGGCGAGACGCGAAGGTCGAGGGCTCCGCCGCGAACCCCCGGTCCGAACGCGAGCAGGGGCACGCGCGAATCCTCGTCGGTCGGCTGCCCGTGGGTCGAGCCCGCCGACTTGCGGAAAATCCAGCCCGGCTTCAGATAGACGGCGACGTCGGGAGACCGGTCGGCCCGAAAGGACCGCTCGATCGCGAGCGCGAGCGGCTCGCTCGCGGGCAAGCCGTCTCCGATCTCGGTGTTCGTGTGGGCCGCGCGCACTCCCGGACGCTTGCGCAGCCAGTCGCGAATGGCTTCTTTGACCTTCTCGGGGGCGAGTCGCCTCCGCGCGAGAACGGGCCGGTTCAGGTAGAAGCCGATCGGATCTTCGAAGCGACGTACGGCGCCCTCGAGCGCGTTCGGAAGAGACGGGTCGAGCGTGTAGCCGAACGTCGCGGCGAGGTGTTTTTCGAGGAGGACGCGATCGAGAGCGCCACCTGAGACCGTCGGGGCCGTGCCCGTCGCGTTACCGAAGTCGACCCGTCCCGCGAGGCCCGGGTCGTCCCGTCCCGTGCGGAGCCGCGCCTTCTCGCGCGCGACCTCCGGGATCGTTGTCGCGCCGTGATCCGCCGTGAGGAAGAGAAGCGTGCGGCCGGAGCCGACTTCCTTGTCGAGCCAGAGAAAGAACGCTTCGAGATCCCCGTCGAGCCGGACGACTCCGTCGGCGACCTCGCGGGAGTCGGCGCCGAAGCGGTGGCCGTAGTAGTCGAGCGACGAAAGGCCCAGGAAGAGGAGGTCCGGCGCGTTCGACGGGTTGCGGCCCAGCCGGAAGTCTGCGACCGCGTGCCGCGCGAGGGCGAGCACGAGCTCGTCGCCGAACGGAGACTCGACGATTTGCTGCACGTCGGGGAGCGCGTGCGGAAACGCGAGCCCGATCGCGGGCTGAGGACCCTTGAAGCCGGCGAGCGCCGGCGGATCGAACGTCACGCGGGCGAGGTCTTTCTCCGGAATGCGCCCGGAGAGCTCCCAGCGCGGGTGGGCGGCGAAGAATGCCGGAAGCCCCTCGTTGAACGCGAGGAGCGACGGGCGGGGCGGGTAGTACGACGACGTCACGAAGCGCTGGAATTGCCACTGGAACCAGACGGCGGCGTCAGCCTTTCGCCCTCCCATCGGCACCGCCGAGCGATCCTTCACCGAGAGCGAGACGACGCGCGCGGAGGGGAACTTCTCCTTCAGCCGGTCTCCGAGGAAGTGCCCCGACAGCAGCACCGGGGACGCCGGAAGACCGGTGATCTTGGGCGCGTCCGCCGGAACGCCGACCCACTGCGCGCCCCGGTCCTCGACACAGTACTCGCGCAGACCCTTCGCCGCGTCGTACCAGTAGTTGCCGACGACCCCGGTCTCGCGCGGGTCGAGCCCGGAACCGATCGACGCGTGACCAGGGCACGTGAACATGGCGGCGTGGCGGTGCCGCGCCTCCGGGTATCGCGCCCCGCGGTCGAGGAAGCGGCGAAACCCCTCGCGGCGGAACCACGGGCGGAAGCGGTCGAGGTAGTCCGGCCGAAGCTGGTCCACGGCGATCACGACGACGAGCGCGGGCTTCTCGGCGGCGCCGACAGCCGCCGCGCACAAGAGCAGGGGCAGCGCGAAGAGGAGAAGGCGCCGTGTCATCGGATGCGAGAATAAGGCCTTGCCGAGGGGAAGAATCGCCGCCGCGCTCGTGATTGCCGCTGCCTTCGCGGCCTGTGGCCCGGCGACCGACCCCGTGCGCCAGACGATCGACGGAATCATCCATGGCGCGGAGGAGCGTCAGACCGCTGCGATCCTCGAACGGCTCGCCGCCGACTTCCAGGGCGCCGACGGCAGCGGCCGCGCCGACGCCGAGGCCACGCTTCGCCGCTACCTCGCCGCCTACGAAAAGCTCGACGTCCGGGTCTCGGACCTCACGATCGAGCGGGCCGAGGGCGCCGCCCGCGCGCGGTTTCGGGCCGACCTGTCCGGCTCGCCCCGCCGGATCGGCGGACTCGACGGGCTCCTGCCCCGGGCTTCCGCGTACCGGTTCGACCTCCGCCTCGTCCCGGGCGAAGGCGGCCGCTGGCTCGTCGCCTGGGCCGCCTGGGAGCCGGCGAGCTAGCTGTCGTTCCTGGGAGCCACTTTTCCTCTGTCATTTCCACTGAGCCCAGATCCCTCGCTTCGCTCGGGATGACAGGAGGCTCGGGTTGTGAGACACCATTCCCTCTTCCTGCTGTCATTCCGAGGAGTGAAGCGACGAGGAATCTGGTTCTCTTTCCGCAAAGGGACCAGATCCTTCGCTGCGCTCAGGATGACAAGACTCGGACTTACCGCACCACGCAGACGTTGAAGTCCGGGGTTCCCACGACCGTCCACAGCCGCAGCCACAGGAGCAGGTAAGACTCCATCCCGCGCGCGGCCGTGATGTCGCCGAGGTCGATCACGCTCTTCCAGCCGAACCACTCCTTCAGGATCCGCGTGACCTCGACCTTCGCGCCGGCGTCGTTGCCGCAGACGAAGAGGTCGTGCTCGCCCGGCACCCGGCCCGGATCGACCATCACGTCGGCGTTGACGGTGTTCAGAGCCTTGACGACCTTCGCCTCCGGGAAGGTCCGCTGGATCGTTTCGCCGAGCGACGTGTCGTTCGACAGGAACAGCGTCGGCGGCATCCCCTTCGAGAAGTCGAGGGGGTTCGCGACGTCGACGAGGATCTTGCCGGCGAGATTCTCGGCGCGCGCCGACCCGAGCGCGGCGAGCGCGCCGACGCCCGCCGTGCAGTGGAAGACGATCTCGCCGAAGCCCGCCGCGTCGGCGAACGTGCCGTGGGAGGCGCCCTCTCCGGCGGACTCGGCCCACGCCGTCGCCTTGTCGTTCGTCGCCCGCCGCGCTCCCATCCGGACTTCGTGGCCGAGCGACGCGAGCTTCGTCGCGAGCGTCGCGCCGACCGTTCCCGTGCCGAGCACCCCGATCTTCATGCCCACCCCCCGTCGCCCGAACTAGGGGCGAACGCGGAGCCCGGATTCGGCAGAAAGTGCCGTCCCGAGTGGCCGTTGACACCCCCGGCGGGGTCGGCTATCGTGATCGGCCGCTCGTAGCGAGCCGCTCTTTTCCTCAGTAGCTCAACGGCAGAGCATCCGGCTGTTAACCGGAGGGTTGTAGGTTCAAATCCTACCTGAGGAGCCACTTCCTCGACTCCGGAAGGGGCTGCGGCGTCAGCGGGGCTGGATCGGGTTCTTCAGGTCCGCGGCGTCCAGCGCTTCCAGGCCCTCCGGCTCGTCGCCGGACGACGACGCGGGAGCTTGCGCGATCACGACGGCGGCGCGCGCCGCGAAGGTTCCGGGGACCCAGACCCGCGCTTCCCACTCGCCGGGCGCGGAAGGCTCCGGCCCCGAATCGTCGTCGATCAGAGAGAGAGCGGTGCCCGCCTCGGTGATGTAGGGCACCTGGGCCGTTTCGAGTCTCTCGAGTAGGACTCCCAACCGATCGGGATCGCGGGTCACCTCGAGGATCGACAGCCGCGGAGGCAGTTCACCGGGAAGCTCGTCCACGAGAACGGTGTCGCAATCGGGACACGCCGCGATCCCGGCCCGGAACTCGTCCTGGCACTTGGGGCAGAACACTTCCGGAGATCTTAAGTCGTCGGAGCTTTCAGCCCGAAAACGCGAACCGGGTGCCTCTTCCCGCCGCCACGGCCTTCTCGTACACCGCGATCGCGGCGGCGACGTCTTCGAGCGCGGTTCCGGTGCTGTCGAACACGGTGATCTCGTCGGCGGAGGTCCGGCCGGGCTTCCGGTCGTCCAGGACGTCGGCGAGCTCCGCGTGCACGTCCTCTCGCGAGACGAGACTCGCCGCGAGCGCGTGCTGGATCTCGCCGATCTCCGCGCACTGGTCGAGCGAGTCGACGACGACCTTCGCTCGCGCGAGGAGGCGCGGGTCGAGCTCCTGCTTGCCGTGGCTGTCCGCGCCGACGGCGGCGAGGAAAGTCCCGGGCCGGACGTCATCCGCGGCGAACAGGGCGCCCCGCGCGGGAGTGCACGTCACGACGACGTCGCTCTCGCGCACCGCAGACGGGAGGTCGTCCGCGGCCTCGACCGCGAAGGAGTGGCGTCGCCCGCTCTCGGCGGCGAAGGACCGGGCGCGCCCGGGGTCTGCGTCGAACACATGCACGCGCTCGAGCGGGAGCGCCAGCGCGATCGCGTCGAGCTGCACACGGCCCTGCTCGCCGCAGCCGCAGACCGTGGCGACGCGCGAGTCGGGCCGCGCGAGGCGTTTCGCGGCGGCCGCGGTCGCCGCGGCGGTGCGGAGGAGCGTGATCTCGATCGAGTCCAAAACGGCCAGCGGGGCTCCGTCGTCGGCGTCGAAGAGGAGCACGACGCCCTGGATGGTCGGCCGGCCGGAACGAGCGGGGTTGCCGGGGAAGTTGGCGTTCGTCTTGGCCGCGAAGTAACCGCGGCCGTGAAGCTTCAGCCCGGCGGCCTTCACGTGAAAACCGCCTCGGTCGGCGGGGAC